>JAKAHF010000505.1:2294-3149 GCA_021815245.1 Actinomycetes bacterium | reverse complement strand
CCTCAGGTCTCTGTGTGGTCAAGATCGAGCGGGCCGCCACGGGAGCCCGGGCTCAGGCCTGGATCACGCCCGAGCGCAAGGTGGCGAACGCGCTGCAGAACATGCTGAGCGCCGGGTACCTTCCCGAGGCCGCCAAAGTGGCCGACAGCGCCCTCGACCTGCTGCGCTTCAAATATGAGGACCCGACCGGAGCCGCCCTGGGCGCGCTGCTGCTCTACAAGGCGTCGAGATTGCACGAGTGGGAACAGTGGGTCAGGAACCTCGCTCGCGACTTCGATTGGCTCCCTGATGGAAAGGTGCTGTTGGCACAACTCCGCTACGAGCGTGGCGATGCTTCCGCGGAGGTGCTCGACCTCGCGCTGCGGGCCAGCCGGCAACGCATGCTCTTCTCAGACAGTCTGTCGCTGCTCGTCGAGTTGCTACGCCGCTGGCCCGCGGAGTCGGGTGGCGACGCCCGGCAGCATGCCCTCGACGATGTTGTCGCGACGACATCCTACGTCGACTGGGAGTCGGTGTGTCTCAGCGAACGGCTACCTGACGGGGAGGATTGATGCTGTCGATCGACCTACAAGCGGCGCGCCAGGGAGATGCTCTCTGGATCCGGTGGGGTGACGAGGCCGCCCCTCACCAGATGCTGATCGACATGGGCACCGAAGAAGTCGGCCTTCGCGTGCGCGAGCGCATCCTCGCGCTGCCTGAGACCGACCGCACTTTCGACCTGCTGGTCGTCACCCACATCGACCGCGACCATATCGGCGGCATTCTCACATGTCTCGTCGAGGATGACCCGATCGCCGGTCTCGAGTTCGGCGACGTGTGGTTCAACGGCTATCCGCACCTCGCCGGCGGAGCCAC
>JAKAHF010000505.1:0-2284 GCA_021815245.1 Actinomycetes bacterium | reverse complement strand
CCGGCACTCGAGCCGATGGGCGCGGTCCAGGGTGAGCGCCTCGGGTCCTGGCTCAGAGGCCAGGCCTCGTGGAACGGCGCCTTCGCCGGAAGACCGGTGGTGCGCACTCCCGGCCTCGCGCCCCCGCAACGCCGATTGCATGACGGCTTGACTCTAACCGTCTTGGGTCCGACGCAGGAGCGGCTGAACGCGCTGCGGCCCGTATGGCAGACCGAAGTCGAGGAGGCGCTCGCCAAGAGGGTGCCCGGCGCCGCATCTCCCGGTCTCGAGCCGATGGGAGCAACGACGCCCCCGGTGCTCGAAACTCAAGACGACCTCTTCGATCTGGCGGAGTCGGGCACCGACGCCGACCATAGCGAGGCGAACGGCAGCAGCATCATACTGCTCCTCGAGTACGGCGGCCGCAGCATACTCCTGTGCGGCGACGCGTTCGCCGAAGATGTCGTCGCAGGCATAGCCGCCCTCGAGGCGACCCATCCCCTCCGGCTCGACGCGCTCAAACTGCCACATCACTGCAGCCAGAGGAACGTGGCAAGGCAACTGATCGAAGCCGTCGACTGCGCGTGCTGGCTCGTCTCGACCGATGGCACCCAGTTCCGGCACCCCGATGCCGCCGCTCTGGCCCGCATCATCGCGTTCTCACGAGTGCGACCGCCACTCCTCGCGTTCAACGTGAGGAGCACGTACAGTCGATGGTGGGCCGACAAGAACTGGCGTACTCGCTACGCATACCGCACGAAATACGGCACCCTCAAGGCCGGCTTTTCGCTGAAGTGGCGCACCACCGACGACTGAACGGGAACCATCGATCGAGTCGAGCCTTCCCGGTGCCTACCCTAGGCCGCGGCCCAGAGCCTCACGCAGCTTGGCGACGAGACTCCCGGCGGTGAAGGGCTTGTCGAGATAGCAGGCGCCCTCATCAAGACAGAGCCGGCCCGATTGTTCGATCGCGTCACGTGGATAGCCCGACATGTAGACGACTTTCACGGCCGGTCGCTCCTGGAGTATGCGGCGCGCCACCTCGTCTCCTTGAAGTTCTCCCGGCAGGACCATGTCGGTCAGCAGCACGTCGATGGAGATCGATCGATCTTCGGCGAAGCCGAGCGCGCGATAGCCATCAGCCGCCACGAGCACGGTGAAGCCGGCATCCTTGAGAATGCGTCCGGCCAGTCTCCTCACGGCCGGCTCGTCCTCGACCAGTAGCACGGTCTCTCCGATCATGCGTGACAACCCCGGCCGCTCGGGCGATGGCGCGACCTTCGCCCCCGCGCTCGCCTCGTCTTGCTCGACCGCCGGCGCCGCCGCGGGCAGGTATACCTGGAAGGTGGACCCCTTGCCGGGCGCGCTCCGCACCACGATGTCTCCCCCGCTCTGTTTGACCACGCCGTACGCGGTGGAGAGTCCGAGACCGGTGCCCTCTCCCGGACCCTTGGTGGTGTAGAAGGGCTCGAAGATGCGAGGAACGACATCGGCATCCATGCCCCTGCCGGTATCCGAGACCGAAAGCACCGCCCACTCACCCGCGCTGAGCGCCGGCGAAGCGCTGGAGCCTTCTTCGATGCGACGACCGGCAACCTCCACCGACAGCGCGCCTCCCGACGGCATCGCGTCCCGAGCGTTCACGACGAGGTTCATGAGCACTTGGGTGAATTGGCCTGGGTCGATCTCCACCAGAGGGGTCTCGGCCGACGTCCGGCAGACGAGCTGGATGTGCTCACCGATGGTTCGACGAAGCAGAGGCTCGAGGTCGGTGACCAGGGAGCCCAGGACAAGCACTTTCGGCTCGCGGGGCTGGCGGCGCGAGAACGCCAGTATCGCTCCGGTCAGGGCCTTGGCCCTCTCGGCCGCGTGCCGTATCTCGGTGACGTCGGAGAACGTCGCATCGGGCGACGAGAAGTCGCTCGCGAGGATGATGTCGCTGAACCCAAGGATGGCCGTGAGCATGTTGTTGAAATCGTGAGCGATTCCTCCCGCCAGAACCCCCAGACTCTCGAGTTTGCGACTTTCCTGAAGCTGCCGCTCGAGCTCTTCGTGCCTGGCGGCGGCCAACTTGCGCTCGGTGACATCGCGAAGAACGACCTGGTTGGCCTTCCTGCCATCGAACTCGATCATGCCGGCCGAGACCTCGACATCGACCGAGTCGCCATCAAGACGGACAAGCCGTATCTCCTGAGGCGAGGGGGTCTCACCTTGCAGCACCCGCTGAGAGGTCCGAACAACAAGGTCGCGATCGTCGGGGTGCACCCGTTCTATCACGCTGGCGCCTATGAGCTCCTGCGAGATC
>JAKAHF010000006.1 GCA_021815245.1 Actinomycetes bacterium | reverse complement strand
AGCATGGCCGCCGGCGCCATCATCGCGGTGTTCACGAGCCTGCTCGGAGCACTCACCCTGCTGCCCGCTCTGCTCGGGGCTATGGGTGACCGGGTCAACGCCCTGCGCCTGCCGTTCCTGCGCAAGTCGCCCGACAACAGCGGCCGCCCGGGTGGTTTCTGGGACCGCACCAGCCGGGGCGTCATGCGCCGCCCGGTGACCAGCCTGGTGCTCTCGGTCGCCGTTCTCGGCCTCATCGCAAGCTTCTACTTCTCGATAGACCTCGGCAGTGCCGACGTCGACACCCTGCCCGCCTCGATGCCGTCGCGCCAGGGGTTCGAGGTGCTGCAGGCTGAGTTCCCCGGCACGACCCTGGAGCCGGTGGAGGTCGTCGTCAGGGGCGAAGCCGATTCGGCCGCCGTCACGCAAGGCCTCGAGCAGCTGCGCGACCTCATCGCCGGTGACGCGGCCTTAGTGGGAGCCGGTACGACCCGCACCAGTCCCGATGGACAACTGACAGTGCTGTCGCTCGTCGTGCACGGCTCGGCCAGCGGTGAAGCCGCCCAGTCGACCGTGCGGACCCTCCGCTCCGACTACCTGCCGGCGGCGTTTGCGGGCACAGGCCTCGCGGCCGGTACCGACGTTCTGACCACGGGGCAGACCTCGTTCGTGATCGACTACCTCGACACCATCAACGGCGCCACGCCCTGGGTCTTCCTCTTCGTGCTCGGCCTCTCGTTCGTGCTCCTCATGGTGGTCTTCCGCTCGCTGCTGGTGCCGCTCAAGGCCATCATCATGAACCTTCTCAGCGCCGGCGCCGCCTACGGTCTCATGGTCGCCGTCTTCCAGAAGGGTTGGGGAGCGGACCTTCTTGGACTCCAGCAAGTGGACTTCGTCGAAGCCTGGGTGCCCCTCTTCCTGTTCGCGATCTTGTTCGGCACCTCGATGGACTACCACGTGTTCCTACTCAGCCGCATCCGGGAGCGCTTCGACCAGACCGGCGACAACCGTGAGTCGGTGGCCTTCGGCGTCCGCCGCACCGGTGGCATCATCACCGGCGCCGCACTGATCATGGTGGCGGTGTTCGGCGGGTTCGCGGCCGGCGACCTGGTGATGTTCCAGCAGCTCGGTTTCGGCCTGGCTGTGGCGGTCTTGCTCGACGCGACCATCGTGCGGAGCGTGCTCGTGCCGGCCGCCATGCGCCTGCTGGGCACGGCCAACTGGTGGCTGCCCCGGTGGCTGGCGTGGCTCCCCGACCTGCGGGTCGAAGCGGGCGACGCGGCGCCCACCGCACCGAGCCGCGAGATGGCGCCCCGCGTGCCGAAGACACCCGAGCTGAACCTCCGGCCGGCGACCGAGACCGACTGATTCCAGAAACATTCCAACCACCGTCGCGACCCCAACGGCCGGAGACGGGACTGGACGAGAAGCCGACCCTCGGCCCGGTGCGTCTCCCGGGCCGAGGCGTCGCGTTCGAGACGGTCGTGGGGCATACTGGCGCTGTGGACCGAGAAGCTTCAACCTCCGTGCGACATTCGGGGCCGACCCGTTGGGCGGTCGGCTTGGTGGCCGGCACCCTGGTCTACAACCTCGTCGAAGCGGCAGTGTCGATCTGGGCGGGCGTCGAGGCGGAGAGCATCGCGCTCTTCGGTTTCGGTCTCGACAGTGTCATCGAGGTAGCGGCGGCGGTAGCCATGCTGTGGCGGCTGACCGTCGAGCTTCGCACGCACGACGGCGAGCGGGTCGAACGGGCCGAGAGGCGCGTCTATCGCGTGATCGGCGCCACCTTCATCGCCCTCGCGGTGTACGTCGTGGTTCAGGCCGTGCTGACGCTCACGTCCGGCGACAGGCCGCGACCCACGGTCATCGGGATCGTGATCGCCGCGGCGTCGCTGGTCGTCATGCCCGCCATCGCGACGGCCAAGCTACGTGTCGCCCGCAAGATGCGGAGCGAGGCGCTGGCGGCCGAAGCCAAGGAGACGCTTGCCTGCGCCTACCTATCGTTGGCACTGCTCGTTGGCCTGGCTCTCAACAAGGCCGCCGGCTGGTGGTGGGCCGACCCGGTCGTGGCTCTCTTGATGGTGCCTTGGCTGGTGCGAGAGGGGCTCGAGGGACTGCGCGGTGAGTCCGGAGAGGAGCCTGAGGAGGAGAGGGAAAACCCGTAGCGGCCGGGCGTCTATTGACGCGTGTTGGGATGGCCACTACAGTAGCATGACACATAGGTCCGATAGCGCCAGACCGTGCGTCGGCCGAATAACCGGGGGGGGGATCATGCCAGGCATCGCGTGGCCACAAGGCAAGCGCTTCGCGTTCAGTATCTTCGACGACACCGATCTCATGACCATGGAGAACGGTCCACCCGTGTACGACTTCTTGGCCCAACTCGGTTTCCGGACCACCAAGTCGGTCTGGCCCCTCTCCGGGGAAACCAAGCCCCGCATCGGCGGCGCGACCTGTGAGGACCCAGAGTACGCGGAGTGGACCGTGGGTCTTCAGAAGCAGGGCTTCGAGATCGGCAGCCATGGAGCCAGCTACGGCACCGCCTCCCGCGACGAATGGAAGAGGGGTCTCGAACAGTTCAACAGGCTGTACGGGCACTACCCCAGGATCCACGCCAACCATGCCGGCTCCCTCGACAGCATCTACTGGGGCGAGCAGAGAGTCACGGGTCTGCAACGTCTGGCCTACAACGTGCTCACCCGCTACGCGAGCCGCGACTGGCAGGGCCACTGCCCCGACAGCCCCCACTACTGGGGCGACCATTGTCACGCTCACATCAAGTACGTGCGCAACTTCGTCTTCGGCGACATCAACACTCTGAGGGCGTGTCCGCAGATGCCCTACCATGACCCGGCTCGGCCCCTGGTGAAGGCTTGGTTCTCGAGTTCCGAGGGCCCGACTGTAGACGCGTTTTGTCACATCCTCTCCGAGAGCAACCAGGAGTGCCTGGAAACCCAAGGGGGAGCCTGCATCATGTACACGCATCTAGCGGCGGGCTTCTTCGAGAACGGCCGCCTGCATCCTCGCTTCGCCCGGCTCATGGACGCACTCAGCAAGCGGCGGGGATGGTTCGTGCCGGTGTCCGAACTGCTGGACTACATCCAGACGGCACGGGGAGGCGAGCATGTGATCTCGGCTTCCGAGCGCCGGGGGTTGGAGCGCTCGTGGCTAGCTCACAAGCTCCGCACGAGAGGCACTTCATGAGCGGCGAGACATCGCCGGTCTACCGACAATTCACCGAGGCCGACCTGGCCGGCGCCGAGACCTTGCTCGAACTTGCCCCAGGCTTTGGGGGGTTGCGAGGGGCGCGTGTGTACGGCGCCCTGCTGGCCGGCGCTCTCGAGGGGTGCGATGAGCGCTACCCGACGCGATATCGGAGAGCGCGTAGTCGCCGCTTGCCTGCTTGACTGAGGCTGAGGCGGCGACTACAGTCTGAGAAACGATGTTCCGACCAGGGGGAGCATGACGGCAGGTCTTCGTCACATCGGCTTTCTGCGGTGCCCGCACTGCTCGTCGGAGCGCACCGTGCTCCGCGCGATGTGGACCTCGGGGAAACCCTACCGGTGCCCGGCGTGTGGCCTCATGTCGAAGATAGAGACCAGTCGATGGATAGATGGTCTTACCTTGGGCATTGGCGGTGTCTTGATGGTGCTCTTCGTCCAGTTGTTCGATCGGGCTCTCGAGGGCTGGGGCGTGGTGCTCGGGGTGGCGGCCGGCTTCGTCGTCGGGATTCTTCTCTCCATACTTGGCGGCCTGTGGTTTTGGCGGCTGGAACCGGTCAAGAATGAGTGGCAGAACGCGCCGAGCTCCGTCGCGACCCCATCCAACGGAGAACGCCGGGCGTGAACGACGCCGCGCCACAGGCTTTGAGCGCGTTCGCGCTTCGCGAGGCAGCGTGGCGGGCGCATCGCAGGAGAATCGGCGAAGCCTGCATCGCACTCGGCATCATCTCCGTGATCGCGGCCGCCAATGTCGACACCGTCTTCGTCGTCCACCCTATCGCCGAGCAACCCACCCTCCGGCGCATCGAGCGCGAGCTCTCAGTGGCGTGGGATTCGGGAGCCATGCCCGTGGTCGCGCTCACCAAAGCCGACCTCTCCGTCGATCCAGACGCGGCACGAGCCGCCGTGAAGGCCGTCACCCTGGGTGTCGACGTGCTCGTCGTCAACGCGCTCGCCGGTGAGGGCATCCAACCGCTGCTCGAGTACATCTCGAATCATCGCACCGCGGTGCTGATCGGCCCTTCGGGCGCGGGGAAGTCCACGCTCGTCAACTCGCTCCTGGGCGAGCAGCGTCAGAAGACGTGCGAGGTGCGCGTTGGTGACGGACACGGCATGCACACGACCGTGGCTCGCGAGCATGGGTGAGGCGCAGATTGCCGCGGCGCGAGTCGGCGAACGTGCGCGCGCGGAGTCGGAGAGCAAAGGCTCGACCGCCGGCAGAACGGCGAAGTCCCGCCGCGGGAGAACCGGTCGCGGCTGAGACCGAACCGGCCGCCTTTCCAATCGCTGGCGCGCACTACCACCGCTAGTTCCGGCGTGACTGTTTACTTCGCACCAAGGCGCGGGTATGTTCAATGAAAGGGGGTGCCGACTCTCCGGAACCCGATGATCACAGTGAAGGAGATGATCGAATGGCTGGCCTGAGAGACATACCGGTCGCCGGGGTTCTTCGAGCGGAGGACTATCAGCGCGCAAGAAGGTTCTACATGGAGGTGTTGGGACTCGCGGAAGCTCGAGAGTCCACCACGCTCACGCGTAAGGGCATGTTCACGGCGGGGGCGGGAACCATGGTGCAGATCTACGAGCGTCCTGGAATGCCGGCTCCCGCGAACACCACCTTGGCCTTCGGCGTGCCGGCCGGCGCATTCGACGCCCTGGTTTCGGAATTGCGAGCCAGAGGAGTCGTGTTCGAGGACTACGACATACCCGAGATCGGCCTCAAGACGGTCAACGGGATCGCGGAATTCGAGGGCAACAGGGTGGCTTGGTTCAAAGACAGTGAGGGGAACATCCTCAGTCTAGGCGCGATGTAGACCGGCAGACCCCGGGAGTCGCTATTCGGCGGCCTGTGGGTCGACCGCGGGTTTGTCCGGGGGCCGGTGGGCCAGACGGTAGAGGGGCGCGGCCGCGAGATACACGGCACCGCCGACCGTGTAAGCGACGGCTTTGGAGACAGCCTGGGCCAGGTACCCAAGACCCACCTGTCCGACCACACCGCCGACGTCACCGAAGAGAGAGTCGAACGACAAGACGGTCGCGCGTTGCGCCGACGGGATGTGATCGTTGATATAGGCCTGACGGATCGGTCCCAGGATGCCCGACAGCAGCCCGAATGCCACCAAGAGCACGACCAGCACGGCGAAAGCCGCGGCGTTGCCGGTGCCGGTCACCAGGCCGAGAACCCCGAGTCCTATCGCGCAGGCGGCCATGCCGGCTGAGGTCAATGCGAGCACTATGGCGGGTTTGGCGCCGAGCTTCGTGTGGGAGATCCGCCCCACCAACGAGTTGCCCGCTACTCCCGACAGCGCGAAGAGCGCGGTGATGATGCCTGCCACCCAGACCAGATTGCCTCGGCCGAGCATGTCGAGAGCGTACGGCTGGGACGCGTAGAACAGATACCAGAGCAGGAGTCCGTTCACCAGTGAGGTGAAGAGCAGGGGCCGCACCACCGGGTGACGCCATCCGTAGGTGATGCCCGCGCCGAAGATCTTGCGACTCTCCTCGCCGAAGCGCGAGAACTTGAAGACCCGTGGCGTGAAGCCCAGTTCGTGCATGAAGGCGAACGTGACCCCGAACGCGAAGACGAGCAGCCCCGTGCGTACCAGATAGGGTATCGCCAGGCTGAGTTGTCCGAGCAACCCTCCGGCCAGAACCCCGACGAGCATCGAGACGCCCGTGAACACGCCGCTCCGCGCGAAGACTCGATCTTTGCTCCCCGAGAACCCGAGCGAGTCGAGCGCATCCACCAGCCACGCGTCCACCGCTCCGGTCTGGCAGGTGAAGCCGAAGCCGAGCATCACCGAAGCGAGAATGAAGCCGGTCAGCCCCCAATGGAAGACCGACGAGCCGACATATCCCAAGGTAGCTACCGCCAAAGACGCGATCCCGATGAGGAACGACGCCCGCCGGCCGATGGTGTCGGCGATGACGCCGGTCGGCACTTCGAACACGATCTGGCCCGCGCTGAAAGTGGCGTTGACCAGCATGACCATGAAGATGTTCAAGCCTGCGTCGAGCAGGAAGAGGGTGTTGACGCCCCAGATTATGGAGGCCGAGAGCGTGAAAAGTGAGTTGAGCGAATAGTAGGTGCGTTTGATCCTAGTGATGTTGGCTGCCCCGGTATTGTCCATGTCTTACCTGTATCGGATTCGCGGGTTGAGCAGGCCGTAGATGATGTCGGCCGCCAGATTGGCGACCGCGAAGATCGCGACGATGATCATCGTCGTGGCCTGGATGAGGGGCAGATCGCGCCGCTGAACGGCGAAAAGCACCAGCCGCCCCAGACCGGGATACCCGAACACCGACTCGGTCACGATCAGTCCTCCCACCAACCAGCCCACGCCTGCCGCGATCACCGTGACCGTGGGCAGCAGGGAGTTGCGGAGCACGTGCCTGAAAAGAACGTTGCCGGCCGAGAGGCCCTTCAGCCGCGCCGTGCGCACGTAGTCGGTCTGGAGAACGTCGGCGGTACCGGCCCGGGTCATCCGCACAACGTACGCAAGGCTGGTGAGCGAGACGGTGAGCCCCGGCAGGATGAGGCTGCGAAACGCGGCGAAGAACCCGGTGCCGGGAGCGATGGCCGACGACGATGGCAACCAATGCAGCACGCGAGAGAACAACGCGATCAGCAGGACCGCCGTGACAAACTCGGGCAGCCCTACAAAGGCGAGGGAGCCCGCGGAGATGATCTGGTCCAAATACGAGTTGCGCCGCCAAGCCGCGATGACCCCCAGGAAGATGCCCAGGGGCACGTACATGAGGAAGGCCACCAGGGCCAGCATGGCGGAGTTGCGCAATCGCTCCAGAGTGACGCCGCGCACGTCTTCGCCGGTACTGAGCGACGTTCCCCAGTCGCCGCGCGCCATGTCGCCAAGCCAACTGCCGTACTGCACTACCAGGGACCGGTCGAGGCCCAGTTCTTTGCGTAACGCCTCCTTAGCCTGGTCGGACGCTTCGCGGCCGAGGATCATGGTGGCCACGTCGCCGGGCAGCACGTGGGTGGCGCCGAAGACCAGGATGCTCGAGAGGAGCACGGTCAAGACGACGAACGCCAGCCGGCGGACGATGAAGCCGGACATGTCTAATCCGCTCCCTGCGGGGCCGTCGGCCCCAGTTGCGCGGCGGGCTCCGGCGCGGCGGCTGCCTGCAACGCGGCGAGCTCCTGCAGGGGGATATGGCAGCAAACGGCGTGCTGGGCCACGGCGGCGACCGAGTCGGCCGCAGCGTCCCGGGCGATGACCCTCCCGTCGGACAACCGCCAAGGGGGCGCTTGGTCGCGGCAGAGATCGCCGAGATACCGGGGGCAACGGGTCTGAAAGCGGCACCCCGGCGGGATCTCCGTGTTGGTGGGAGGGTTGCCGCGCAATCTCACCGGGGTGTGGCGGACCGTGGGATCGGCTATGGGCACTGCCGAAAGCAGGGCCTCAGTGTACGGATGATAGGGCGGCGCAAGCACCCGCGCGGCCTCTCCCTGCTCCATCAGGGTGCCGAGATACATCACGCCGATGAGATGAGAAAGGTGCTGCACGGCAGCCAGGTCGTGGGAGATGAACACATACGAGGTCCCGGCTTCGTCCTGCAGGTCGGCGAAGAGGTTCAGAAGGGCCCCCTGCACCGAGACATCGAGAGAAGAGATGGGCTCGTCGCAGATCACAAGGCCGGGCCCTGCCGCGAAGGCCCGAGCGATCGCGACCCTCTGCTTCTCGCCGCCACTCAACTCCCCTGGGTAGCGGTCGAGGTACGAGGCCGGCAAGTGGACCGCCTCGAGCAGTTCGCCTGCTCTCTGCCGGGCCTGCCGCCGCTCGACACCGCCGAGGAGCATCAGGGGCCGCGAGAGCGCCTGACCCACCGTACGCCTCGGGTTTAGGGACGTCTCAGGGTTCTGAAACACCATCTGGAGCCGGCGAAGCACCGAGGGGTCCCGACTGCCCACGTTCGCAGCGAGCGGCGCTCCATCTAGAGAGACACGCCCTCGCGTTGGGCCGGTCAACCCCGCCACGACCCGAGCGAGGGTGGTCTTGCCGCTGCCGCTCTCGCCCACGAGACCGAACGTCTGCGTCGGGCTCAGGGTGAGAGTGGCGCCATCGACGGCTCTGACGATAGCCCGGCCCCGACGTCGCCCGAAGTCCTTGGCTACGTCGTCGACGGAGAGCAGCGCGGTGGACGCGGCCGCCGACGTGTCCGGCAGCGCCATGCCCGTCGAACGGTTGGCATCTCTAGCGCGGCCGGAGCTTCCGGCCCCCAGGTCAAGCTGAAGCGCGGCCTGGCGGCCCTCGGTCGATCGCAAAACCGGCCAGCGCAGACACGCCGTCCTGCGATCGGCGTCCGCCTGCACCAGAGGTGGGCGCGCGACCCTGCATTCGTCCGTCGCAAGGGGGCAGCGGGGAGCGAAGACGCACCCCGAAGGCAGCTCGTCCAACCGGGGCAACGACCCTGGGATGGTTGCGAGCCGGTCGCGGTCCGGCGTGGTCCCCAGCCGCGGCACGCAGTGCAGAAGGTTGGCGGTGTAGGGATGGAGCGGTCGGGCGAAGAGATCCTCCGCCGAAGCTTCCTCGAAGACCTCGCCGGCGTACATGACCGCGATGCGGTCGCAGATGCGAGCTACGACCCCGAGATTGTGAGTGATGTAGAGGATGGCGGTGCGGAATTCCGCTTTCAGGTCTTCTAGCAGATCGAGGATGGTGGCCTGGGTAGTGACGTCGAGACCCGTCGTCGGCTCGTCGAGGATGAGGAGGTCGGGGTGGGTCAGCAGCGCCATGGCGATCGCGCAACGCTGAAGCATGCCGCCCGATAGTTGGTGGGGGTAGCTTGACACCACCGCCCGTGAATCGGGCATGGCCACCCGTTCGAGCATGGCGAGCGACGCGGCGCGGGCTTGCCGACGGCCGAGGTCCAAGTGGCGTCGGCCCATCTCGTCCAGTTGCCGGCCGATGGTGAGGGTCGGATTGAGGGCGGCTTGAGGGTTCTGGCTCACCATTCCGATCTTGGAGCCCCATATGTGACGCAGCTGTTGGGTGGTGCGGCCGGCCAGGTCCACACCAGCAAACCGCGACACGCCACTCTCGACCCGTCCGTTCGCCGGCAGATAGCCGATGGCGCCAAGCGCCAGCGTGGTCTTACCAGATCCCGATTCGCCCACAAGGCCGACAGTCTGCCCGGCGTGCACCTTCAGGCTCACGTCACGTACGGCCCACAGGGGCCCCTGCTCCGTGAGGTAGGCGACCGACAGGAGCTCGGTGCCGAGCGTCGGCTCCCCCGCGGCGCCGGGCGCGCTCGTCGAGTTCCCCGTCTCCGCGGGGCGCGGCGCCGGCATATGACCGGTTTCCGCGGTCATCTCATCAGGCCTTCCGCGCTTCGGGTGGGCCGAACACACGCCGCAGGCCGTCGGCCATGAGGCTGGTCGCGATCACCAGCAGCGAGATCGCGCCGGCCGGGAAGAGCAACATCCAGGGGGCGGCATCGAAGAAGGTCCGCGCCTCGTTCACTTGGCGGCCCCAATCGGGGTTGGGCGGGGGCACTCCCAATCCCAGGAAGCCCAGCGAGGCTACGAGGAATATGGAGTAGGCGAAGCGGATGGACGCCTCCACCAGCAGCGGCGGCAGCGCGTTCGGCAGCATCTCTCGAAACAGGATGTAGCTCCGTTTCTCTCCACGCAGGCGGGCGGCCTCCACGAATTCGCGGGTACGCAGGTCGAGGACCATGCTCCGGGCAATGCGGGCGAACATAGGGATGTAGAGCACGGCGATCACGAGAATGAGGTTGAGATCGGAGGGGCCGACGGTGGCCAGAAGCACCATGGCCAGCAGGAGCGCCGGAAAAGCGAGGAGCACGTCCAGCACCCGCATGATGGCGTCGTCCCATAGGCGCCCCACGTACCCGGCCAGCAGTCCCAGAGAGGTGCCGATCACGGCCGCGAGAAGCGTCCCCAGTCCTCCCAGGTAGAAGACGTCACGGGCTCCCACCAACACACGGCTCAGGATGTCGCGTCCGAAGTTGTCGGTGCCCATCCAGTGGGCGAGGCTGGGGCCCTCGAGCCTCAGGCTGGCGTTCTGGGCGGCGAAGTCATAGGGGGCGATGAGCGGGCCGAAAAGGGCGATCAGCAAGAAGACGACGAAGATCACCGTGCCGGTCAACGCAGCGGGCTGCCGGCGAAGGCGGCGCCAATAGACGCCGGCCCCCCGGCGGCCGGCGGGAGGGTCGGCGTCTGCTGGGAGCTTGCCGGTCACCTCACGAAATAGGCGGTGCGGAACAGCGTGCGCGACCAGTCGGGCGCGAGCTCGATGCCTTGTACGGCCGCGCTCACACCGGCCGCGGCCGTCTCGAAGAACGGTACGATGACCGGCCCGCGCTCTATCAAGATCTGCTGCGCCTGCTTGTAGAGAGCGACGCGCTTGGCTCTGTCGAGTTCGCTGTTGATCTGCTTGGTGAGGGCGTCGAACTCGGGGTCACTCCAGTGGGACTCGTTGTAGGCGGCACCCGTGACGTAGGCTGCGTTGAAGTAGGTGTTGGGAGTGGCTCGGGCGCCCCACTCGGTGATGCCGAAGTCGGCCTTGAGCCAGCTTGTGTCGCCCTCACCGTAGTAGACGTCCGGAGGCAGCGTTTGGATGTTCACCGTCACCCCGATCGCCTTCATCTGCTCCTTCCAGACCGTGGCGATGGCCGGCACTTCCAGAGCCTGCTGGGCGTACAGGGTGATGGTCAGACCGCCACTGAGTCCGGCGTCGGCGAGCAACTTCTTAGCCTGAGCCGGGTCGTAGGTGGGGGCCTGGTCGAGGTAGTAGTCCCCATACGCCGGGCCGACGGGCGTTCCATTGCCCACCACGGCCAGCCCGGGCCGCACCTGATCGATGAGGCCCTGGTGGTCGGTGCCCAGCTGCAGCGCCTTGCGCACGAGCGGGTCGGCGGCCGGATGCCCCACGTCGGAGCGCATGTGGATGACATAGTGGAAGGCGCTCGAGGGCCCTGTGATAGCCTTCAGGTTGGAGTCCGACTTGATAGCGTCGACCAACTCCGAGGTCAACCCGGCCACGAACTGCACCTGGTCTCCGCGCAATGCCTCCACCTGGCCCGCGATGTCGGGCGAGAAGACGAACTGGATCTCGTCCAGCAGGGGCAGTTGCATGCCCTGACCATCGTTCATCCAGTAGTTCGGGTTCTTCTTGAGAATGGCCCTGTCCTCCGCCGCGTACGACTCGATGCTGAAGGCGCCCGTCCCCACCCATTCCGTCGCGGGATCGGCAACCGCCTTGGAGAGCACGGCAGCGTGATAGTCGGCCACGTCGCTCGGGAACTCAGGGTTGGGATCTTTGAGGTCGAACTCGACATGCGTCGGATCGAGCGCCTTGATGGTCGCCACGTTGGCATAGAGCCCCACCAAAGGCGAACCGACGTCGGGGTTGCGGAGCCTGTCGAAGGTGTACACCACGTCGTCGGCCGTGAATGCCGAGCCGTTGGAGAACGTGACGCCCGAGCGAAGAGTGAACGTCCACACCTTGCCGTCGGGTGATCCCCATTCCGTGGCAAGCCCGGGGAGCAACTGGTTGTTCTGCCCGACTTCCACCAACCAGTCGTACACCTGCTGGTTGATGAGGATGTCCGACCGGGCGCTCGCGAACGCGGGGTCGCGGTTGGCGGCAGGTTCGGCGGCCACACGGAGGATGCCCCCTGTCTGCGCGCCCGCCGTGGTGGTGGTTCCAGCAAGGGTGGTCGATGTGGTCGTGCTCTGGCCGCCCGAGCCGCATCCCACGACGAGGAGCGCGGCGAACAGGGCCAACGCGCAGCACAGGACCGGCACGGGGAGCTGTCGTGATCGTGACTGTGCGAGAGTGTGGCGCGGGCCACGTAGCCCTCGGGTCGTATTCGCGCTGCCTGCCTTCGATGGATTCGAGTGCATCTTGCCCCCTCCTGAATCGGATCGCAGCGGATGACAAGCCTCGCATCGATTCTACTCCACAAGCCACGCGATGCTCGGGACGGCCGGTTCGCGCCTGCACCGCGCGTCGCATGGTGCTCACCCGCCACTGGGTGATGCCGCCCAGCAAGGGTACAGACAGGACAGCGGGAGGCATGTAGGGGGTGCTGCGGACATAGGGCACACGGCACGAGGTCTGAGCGGAAAGGGGTTCGGCCCCGCCGTACCGCTTGCGCCGCACAATAGGCGTGGGTTCCGCGGCGTCTCTCGCCGTGGCGTCGATGTCGCTGAAGTAGTACCCTGGGCGGACCCGAGCAAGGAGATACCCGCGATGGCGAGACCCGACCGGCTCGATTCGTCCAGGCAGCGTCGACACGGGTTCTGCTGCAGCCCGCTCCTGTCCGCCGTCCTGGGCCTTCTGCTCGTACTATTCCTCCTGGTGGCGCTGCCCGCTCATCCGGCGTCTGCCCAACCGGGCCAGTGGGTACTCTCAGAGACGCTCGTCAATCCTGAACAGCTGCCGCTCGAGTACCACGGGGGCGGGTCTGACCCGACGTTCTTCCCCGAGGAGCGCTTCAAAGACATGTTCGTCATCTACGGCGTGAGCGAGACCAGGTTCTCAGTGAAAGACCGCTGGAAGGATCGCGAATACGAAGCTTGGAACATCACTCTTGCCTGCGACTTCTCGGCCCCGGAAAGGGTTCTCACCCCAGGGAAACCCTACGAGCTCACGGCCAAGTTCTCACACGGCGGTACCGTCAAGGATCTCCCCTCCGGGGAGATATTCACCTACTACAGCCCCTCCGCCAGCCTGAAGCCAAACGAGCCATTTACGTACTCTCCCTGGTCGAAAGGGTTCAATGGGGTGGATTCCATGTCTTGGACCCTCACAGCGCCGGAGCCCCGGGCAGGAGAGACACTGGAGATACACGCAGGCTGGTGGAACGCCGCTCAATGCAGGGTCATCTGGAAGTATAGGGCGGAGCTTGCAGCCCCCGAGACAACCAACTCGACAAACTCGTCGCACCCCTCACCCGAGGACGGGGGCCTAGAGATCTACGGGGCAGACCCCCCGATCTCACCACCGGGAGTGGTGC
>JAKAHF010000504.1 GCA_021815245.1 Actinomycetes bacterium | reverse complement strand
TCCTGGTCGACGAGGAAGTCGCCGCCCTTGACCGTGTCGAACGCGTGCTTCTCCCAGTTGTCGTCGAGCCCGTCGGGATGGTTGCCGAGGGCCGCGTTGATGCCGCCCTGGGCCTGGCCGGAGTGGCTGCGCCCGGGATGCACCTGCGAAAGAATGGCGACATCGAGACCGGCTTGCTTGGCCTCGATGGCCGCACGCAGACCGGAAAGGCCGCCACCTACAACGATCACGTCATGATGGATCATGTCTGCCTCACCCTACCCCTTGTACCCTATATAGGGCCAGAGGCCCCAGATCCCGTAGACCAGGAACGCTATGCCGACCACCCACAGCGCGATGGTCAACGCCAGCGCCCGCTTGCGGGACGTGAACCAGTAGTCCATGAGCACCATGCGCAGACCGTTCAGCGCGTGGTAGATGCCGGCCGCCAGCAAGATGATGTCGAGCGCCGTGAACGTGCCGTGCGCCACTCTCTTGCCGACGGTGTCGTACGTGAGATCGCCGATGCTGGCGATATGGGTGAATATCAGGTGGATCGCCAAGCAGACGATCAGCAGAACGGCGGTGATGCGCTGGAACAACCAGGACCACATGCCGCCCTTATGGGTGGAGACGGCGGCGGCTTTCAACTCATCACCCCCATGGCGCTGAACGGATTCTCGTCGGTGGCGATGTAGCTGAAGGCCACGTACGCGAAGACAACGAAGCAGATGACCACCACGGCCATGCAGCTCCAGAAGATGATCTTGTGCCGCTGGATGCCGACGCCGAAGTCCATCAGGATGATCCTGACGCCGTTCAGAGCGTGGTAGAGCACCGCGACTACGAGAGCCAGATCGAGGACCAGGGCCACCGGGTGCTCGAGGAACTTCATGACGTCGGTGAAGGTGGAGCCGTCGGAGCTGAACTGGGCCGTGGAGATGACGATGATGTGGGCACCCAGATAGAAGACGAGGATGAGTCCGCTGATGCGGAAGAGCAGCCAGGCCCACATGCCCGTCGCCTTCCAGAGACCGGCCCCTACGTTGGCGGTCTCACGAGGTTTTGCGCTCAAGAATCTCCCTTCCTTTCGTACTTCTTGCGACCCTCGATGTACAGGTCGCCTCCGTACATGTCGTTGATGACCACCACCGGAAATTCCTTGACCTCGAGCTCCCTGATGGCTTCGGGACCGAGATCGTCGTACGCGACCACCTTGGCCGACACGATCCTCTTGGACAGCAGGGCGCCGGCGCCACCGGTGGAGGCGAGGTAGACGGCTTTGTCGCGTTTGAGCGCATCCTTCACCGCGTCGTTACGCGAACCCTTGCCGATCATGCCCTTGAGACCCAGAGCGGTCAGCTTGGGCGAGTAAGCATCCATGCGGCCCGAAGTTGTCGGACCGGCCGAGCCGATGGCTTCTCCCGGCTTCGGTGGGGTGGGGCCGACGAAGTAGATTATCTGGCCCTTGAGATCCACGGGGAGCGGCTCGCCCTTGTCGATGAGTTCGACGAGGCGCTTGTGGGCGGCGTCCCTGCCCGTGTAGATGATGCCCGTGATGAGAAGGCGGTCGCCGGCCTTCAAGGTGGCGACGATCTCATCGGTGAGCGGAGTGGTGACGACGCGATCCATCAGAGCACCACCTCCTTGTGGCGGGCGGAGTGGCACTGGATGTTGACGGCCACCGGCATGCTCGCGATGTGAGCCGGCAACTCCTCTATGAAGACGTCCATGACCGAGACCCGGCCGCCCAGGCCACCCGGACCGATGCCCAGGTCGTTGCAGCGGCGCTCGATCTCGTCTTCAAGTTCGGCAAGGCGAGGCTCGGGGTTGGTCGACCCAACCTCACGAAGCAGCGAGTGCTTGGCCATATACGCCGCCTTCTCGAAGGTGCCTCCCAGACCGACGCCCACGAGTATCGGCGGACACGGGTTGGGTCCGGCCTTGGCGACGGTGTCTACGATGAAGTCGACGGCCCCCTTCGTACCCTGGGCCGGCTTCAGCATGCCGATCGCGCTCATGTTCTCGGCTCCGCCACCCTTGGGGGCGACGATGACCTTGACCTTGTCGCCCGGCACAACTCGTACGTGGAGCATCGCTGGAGTGTTGTCGCCGGTGTTCTTGCGAGCACCGATAGGATCGGCGACGGCCGACTTGCGCAGGTAGCCGTCGGTGTAACCCCTGCGTACGCCCTCGTTGACGGCCTCCTCGAGGCTGCCGCCCACCAAATGGACGTCCTGCCCGACCTCGAGAAAGACTACGGCGAGACCCGTGTCCTGGCACAGCGGGATGTTCTCGTCACGGGCCAGATTGGCGTTCTCGAGCAGTTGAACGAGGACGTCCCTGCCCGTTTCCGATTCCTCGCGGTCGATCGCCTTCTCCAAGAAGGCCACGATGTCGTCACCCAGCAACGTGCAGGCGTCAATAGCCAACTTGGCCACCGCCTCGGTCACCTGGGCGACGTCCAACTCCCTCACGTCATCCCTCCTCGCCTCGCCCCTGTTGCACGCGTGCATCTACAAGACGGACAACGTCCATCTTGGTATATGTATATCAGAAAGTGGAACGTCGCGTACAACCAGTGTTCAGCTGGCCGCGACTATCCCGCTTCCGCTACACTAGATGCCGCTCCTGATCGACCATCGCAAAACATCAGAGGACCCTAGGCTATCACCATGCGCATTCTCTCTGGAATACAGCCTTCAGGCCGGCCACATCTGGGCAACTACTTCGGGGCGCTCAGGCAGTACGTCACGCTTCAAGAAGGCAACGAACCCTTTTACTTCATAGCGAGCTACCACGCGCTGACCGCGGTGCAAGACGGCAAGCTGCTTCGCGACTACACCGTGGGGGTGGCGCTCGACTTCTTGGCGATCGGGCTCGACCCGGCCAAGGCCGCGCTCTTCGCTCAGCAAGATGTGCCCGAGGTCACCGAGCTCATGTGGATCCTTTCGTGTGTGACGCCGATGGGGCTCCTCGAGCGGGCGGTCAGCTACAAGGACAAGGTGGCCCAAGGGCTGTCGCCCAACCATGGCCTGTTCGCCTATCCGGTTCTCCAAGCGGCCGACATCCTCATCTACCTGTCGGACCTCGTGCCCGTGGGGCAAGACCAGAAGCAGCACCTGGAGATGACGCGCGATATCGCGGCGAAGTTCAACCAGCAGTTCGGCGAGGTGTTCACCA
>JAKAHF010000503.1 GCA_021815245.1 Actinomycetes bacterium | reverse complement strand
GCGCGGCGGTGGAGCAGGCGCGACCAAGCGGACGGTCTCGCCTGGGCCGGCCCCACGCACCGGCCCACGTGCGAGCGCCGGCGCGCGCCCTGACGTCGCGGCCGGCACGGGACTCCGCTACTCGCCGCCGCTCAAGCAGTTGGTCGACGAGCACGCCGTGATCAAACGGTGGCTGGCGCTCATCCCCACGGTCGTCGCCACACTTGACTTGGACTCTGCGGCCGACCGGCAACTGGTGCTCGACGGAGTCGGCTTCATCCGCTCCTACGCCGACAGGCTGCACCACGCCAAAGAGGAGGACATCCTCTTCAAGTACTACGACGCCGACCGGCCGATCATCAAGATCATGCTCGACGATCACGAGCAGGGGCGCACTCACGCCCGAGCGACCGAAGAAGGCCTGCGGGCCGGCGACAGGGACAAGGTCGCCGAACACCTTCTTGCCTACCGTGACCTGTTAGCCGAGCACATCAAGAAAGAGGACGAGATCCTCTATCCGTGGATGGACCGCGACCTGTCGACCAACCAAGTAGGCGAGCTGTTCGGCCGTTTCGCGGAAGTCGACGCCCAGATGGTCGAGATCTCGGCACGCAACCTCGAGTTCGTCGAACGGGCCGAGAGATACGTCAGAGAGAAGAAAGAGAGGGAGGCAGCATGAGCGCATTCCAGGGATGTCCGGGATCAAGGATCATGGACCTCAACCGTGACGAGGAGCAAGGCCACGGCCCGGTGGCCGAGCAGCCCTCGCAGTTACGCAACTGGCCGATCCAGATGCACCTGATCTCGCCGGCGGCGCCTTACTTCCAGGGAGCCGACCTTCTGATCGCGGCCGACTGCACAGCCTACGCGCTGGGTGGCTTTCACGGTGAGCACCTCAAGGGCAAGACCCTGACGATCGCGTGCCCGAAGCTCGATCAAGACCAGGAGACCTACCTGGAGAAGACAAAGGCCCTCATCGATGAGGCCAAGGTCAACACCATCACCGTGCTCATCATGCAGGTGCCGTGCTGCCGTGGATTGGTCGGCCTCGTGCAGAAGGCCGCAGCCGAGGCCGCCCGCAAGGTGCCCGTCAAGGCGATCGTGGTCGGTCTGCAGGGAGAGATCCTGTCGGAGGACTGGCTGTAGCTACTGACAGAGAAGCCCGGATGTCACCGGGCTTCTCGCCAGCAGATATGCCGGCAGTGCCGCGCCGCTACTTGGCCGGCTCGTATTCTTCGGGGATGTAGTTGTACATGCGGTCGCCGATGTCGTTGGGATCGAAGTACTGCTTGACCTTGCGCTGGAAGATGAACGCGAACGGCTGCTTGGAGGCGGCCCACTTCTTGAAGGTGCGGTCGTCGCTGTGGCCCATCTCGAGGTAGATAGCCTCTTTGCCGGGCGGATAGCCGATGGAGACGGCGTCGGTGATGGCATCTTCCATGTGCTTGATGCCGGCACGGGTGGAGGCTTCGTCGAACGGGTCGTACGAGACGAACTGTTCGAGGCCGACCGCTCCCCCGCCGGGATAGGCGCTACCCGGACCCATCATGGCATCGCCGCCGCACTGCACCAGAAGACCATCCTTGGCGTCGCGCTCCAGGCCGGCGATGGCCGTAGGGATGTAGTCTTTGACCCAGTCGGGCGGGCCGATCTGCATCCAACTGCCGATGTAGCCTCCCACCCAGACGAAGTTGATGTGCTTGTGTCCCAGACGGTTGAGGTAGAGGTTCGTGAACTCGGCCATGTCTTGTTCGCAGTAGCGTTCGACCTTCCAACCGCCGGTCTCGGCGAGGATGTCGTCGAGAATCCGGTCCTGCAGCTCGATATCGGCCACCGAGCGGCCGGCCAGGACGATCTGGAACGAGATACGCATCTCTTCGGTCAGCTCGGCCATGCCCGGCTGGGTGAGCATCTCGGGGATGTCGCTGAGTTGCTTGGTCGGGTCGTTGTACATCAACCAGAAGGCCGGAGCGAGGTCGGCGCCCGCCAGGTTGAACTGGCGGTGGAAGATGAATCCGAGCTCGTTGTCGTAGATCTTGTAGTAGAGGTCGGCCCAGGCATCCCAGTCGGGGACGGCGAGGGTGTAGGCCCGCATGGTCTCGTCGAGGGGCAGCCGGTACGCCGGAACGGTGCCGGTCACCGGCCAGTCGGTGCGACCAGGCCAGTGCACCAACTTGATGGCGCACCGGGTGAAGACGCCCAGCCCGCCACGCTGGCCGAGCAGACCGCGCATGACGCCCCGCACGCTCGGGCCGGGGCCTTCGCTGTTGAACCAGCCGTCGCCCGACCCGAGTGAGCCACTGCGGATGATCTCGCCGTTGGGGGCCACCCACTCCATGCCGAGCACGCTCTCGGAGTGCCCGCCCATGTAGTAGGCGCCCGGTCCCATGCCCATGTAGGCGCAGGCCGCGGCAACCACAGAGCACGAGCAGCCGGCCCCGATGATGTTGCAGGTCCAGCCGCGCTTGATGGCTTCGGCGTGAAGCTGCGCGTGGATGACGTAGGGTTCGACGATGGCGATGCCGTTCTTCTCGTCGATCTCGATCGCGTTCATGCGGCGCATGTCGAGCTGGATGGTGTCGCGGTCGTCGTACATGGGCGCCGCCCAGTGGTACCAGCCGGTGCTGTGCGGCTTGACCTTAAGCTTGTACCTGTTCGCAAGCCGGACGATCGCCTGCACCTCCTCGGTCGAGCCCGGCATGACGACGGCGACAGGACGGGGCATGAAGTGACTCAGCTCGGGACGGACCAGTTCGGCCAACCATTGGAAGGCGTAGGAGTCCATCACCGCGGGGTTGCGACTGACGTTCCGCTTGCCGACGATGTCCTCGAGAGCCGCGTATGCTTCATCTGAGATAGCCATGGTGCATCCTCCCTAGAGAGCCTGCTCGAGCAGTTCGAGCACGTCGAGGACTTCCAGACCGGCGCCCACTTTCGCGGACGCTTCGGCGAGGTTCTTCTTGCAGCCCGAGCAGGCGGTGACGAGGGTCGCGGCACCGGTGCTCACGGCCTCTTCCACCCGCTTGCCGGCCGTCCAGGCGCTGAACTCCGGATAGGTCTCGCGGACGCTCCCGCCGGCTCCGCAGCACCAGGCGGCCTCGCGGTTGCGTTCCATCTCCACGAGTTCCATTCCGGGGATGGCCTTGAGTACGTCGCGCGGAGGGTCGTAGACCCCGAAAGCGCC
>JAKAHF010000502.1 GCA_021815245.1 Actinomycetes bacterium | reverse complement strand
ACCCCCGGGCTCGCGCTCATCGGCGATACCTCGAGCTGTCGCACATGCGGGAGAGTGGGCGATCCCGGGGCTGGGTCGAGTGCGCCCGCGGGTTCTCGGCCGACGACATCCGCGACCTGCAAGTGTGGTTCAACCTCGCATGGTTCGACCCGGTCTCGCTCGAGGTAGGACCTCTAGCAGAACTTGCCCGCAAAGCGCGTGGTTTTTCCGAGTCTGACAAGGACATCTTGGCGAGGGCGCAGGCGGAGGTGATCGAGGCGACGCTGCCGGCCTACCGCGCCGCGACAGAGCGTGGCCAGGTCGAGCTCACTACCTCCCCGTACTTTCACCCGATTCTGCCGCTACTCTGCAACACCGATGCGGCCCGCATAGGCTGTCCCGACACGCTTCTTCCTCCAAGGCGCTTCGCGCATCCCGAGGACGCGTTTGAGCAGATCCAGGCCGCCCTTCACAAGCACGCCCTCGTTTTCGGAGAGAGGCCCGTGGGCATGTGGTGCTCCGAACAAGCTGTGGGCGAGGATGTTCTTCCGTTGCTCATTGAATCCGGTGTGCGCTGGACCATATCCGACGAGACTGTGCTCGCTCGGTCACTGGGCGGAGCGGCCCTCAGCTACCAGACGTCGCATTCGCCTTCCGACCTGATCGGCAAAAGCCCTGCGACCCCAAGGACTCACTCGCTCACTCCGAGCGAACTCTACGCGGCCTACCGGCTGGAGCGCGAGGGATCTGAGCTAGCGATGGTGTTCCGGGATCACACGCTCTCCGACCTCATTGGTTTCACCTATCAATCGTGGGATTCGCGCGATGCCGCCAACGATCTTCTACGGCGCTTGCGGGAGATACGCGACAGCCCCGAACTGACACCCCCGCGCGGTGGGAGTCGACCCGAGATCGCCCGGCCCGAGGGCGGTCCTGCCCGGATCGGACCCCCGGCGCTCGTGACCATCGCCCTCGACGGCGAGAATGCTTGGGAGTACTACCCACGCGGCGGGCGAGATTTCCTCAAGTACCTCTATGAGGGGCTCGCCACTGACGAGTCTCTTCGTTGCGTTACCGTTTCCGAACACCTATCGGATTACCCTCCCGTGCGCGCTTTGGGCTGGCTTCACACCGGCTCGTGGATAGGCGGCGATCTACGCACCTGGAGCGGAGATGCTGGCCACAACATCGCTTGGGATCTGCTCCATTCGGCGCGCGATCTTGCCGCTTCTTGCCGGGACTCCGAGGGAGCCGCGTCGCGGCACGCCGAGCGAGTCCTTGACGTCGGCGGTCGGCCCGAGGAACTCCCCTCCGGCGCGCCAAGTGCCGCGGAGACGGCGTGGAGGCACGTTTCGATTGCCGAGGGGAGCGACTGGTACTGGTGGTTCGGCGATCATCATCACACGGAGCTCGACTATGTCTGGGATGCCAGTTTTCGCCAGCATCTGCTGGCTGTCTACCGCGCGCTGGGAGAGCACCCCCCGCCTCGGCTCTTCTCCCCGCTGCTTGGTGAGACCGAGGCGTCTCGAGCGCACGAACCTGCCGGTGCCATCGACCCGACGATAGATGGGGTCATCAGCTACGCCGAGGAGTGGCGCCAGGCCGGTCGTCTCAGCGCCGACCTCTTCTCCACCATGCAACCGTCGGATACTGCCGGCCTGATCGAGATCCACTTCGGCTGGTCAGACTCGTCGTTGTGCCTGCTCGTGACTCCCGCGGAGGGAGCGACTCTCGAAGGCCTGGAGATCCTGGTGATGCCGCCGTCTCCTGACGCAGGCCCCGATCCTCTGCTGCGCATGTCACTCGCCAGTCGTGGGGAGTTGTCTGTGGTCGCCCGCCACGAGATCCTATCGGGTCCCGTGGAAGCGACGTGGGGCGAGGTCCTCGAGGCTCGAGTGCCGCTAACCAGCGAGCAGAAGAACATGATTTCCACGCAAGGCCTCGTCGTGAGACTCCGTCAGGACGACCTCGCAGAGCGCATATTTCGATCTATCGGTCTCTCGACAGGGCAGTGAGGAACCTACCATGAGCCAAGTCCCCAAGAAGAAGAGCGGCGGGCCGGCGGGCCACCGCGGCGGGCCGTCCAGATCTCGCCCGGCCGGGTCGCCGACCCCGCGGCCAAGGGCCGAGTCACCCAAGCCCCGCCGCGGAGAACCAGCGCCTGCTCCCGCCCGCCCTGCGGCGCGCCGGGCGGGCGGGGCAAAACCGGCCAGGGCGGCTTCGGTGCGCGTCACCACGGAACCCTCGCGTCCTTTGCTGCGCCGACTCCCACCGCAGGATCGCTCACCGCGAGCCATGCTGGAGTTGTATCGCCCTGACGTTGCCGCCGTCCTGTCAGACGCGGAGGTTCCCAACTACCGCTATTTGCAGGCGTACCGGCATTTCTTCCACCGGCCTCTGGCCGCTTTCACAGAGGCGACGGACCTGCCGGCTGCCTTGCGCGATTCGCTTGCACCTCGATCGCCGTCGACCCTGGCGATCGAGGAGAGTCTGACCGCAGCGGACGGCACGACGAAGCTCCTCTTAGCGGCGGACGATGGCGCGTACGTGGAAAGCGTCGTCATGCGCTACCGCGATCGGGTCACGCTCTGTCTTTCCAGTCAGATCGGCTGTGCGGTCGGATGTGTGTTCTGCGCTACCGGTTCTATGGGCCTTAAGCGCAACCTGTCGGCAGCCGAGATCGTGGACCAAGCACGCATCGCCTCTCGGATGGCTGCGGATGAGGGACTGCGGGTTTCGAATGTCGTGTACATGGGAATGGGAGAGCCCCTGCTCAATCTCCAGGCCGTCCTTGATTCCGTTCGAATCCTTACGGACCCGGAGGGTTTCGGGCTCTCGCATCGCTCCTTGTCGATCTCCACTGTCGGTATTCCCAGCGGCATTCGCAGGCTTGGCCGCACGGAGCCTCAGGTCAACCTGGCCCTATCCCTCCACGCGGCCGACGATGACACCCGGGCATTGCTCATTCCCAAGCCTTTTTGTCACCCCCTCGCTGAAGTGCTGGAGGCGGCATGGGACCACTTCAGCGTGACGCGTCGCAAGCTTCTCGTCGAGTACGTGCTTCTTGGAGGCATCAACGACTCGCCGGAGCAGGCGCGGGCGCTTGTTCGACTTCTACGAGGGCATGTGGTCGCCGTGAACCTACTAGCCTGGAACCCGGTGCTCCCGGGCGTCAGGGTCTCGC
>JAKAHF010000501.1 GCA_021815245.1 Actinomycetes bacterium | reverse complement strand
CGCCAAGTTCGACGATCATCTGCCGCTTCATCGCCAGGCCGAGATCTATGCCCGCGACGGCGTCCATCTGGAGACGTCGACCTTGTCGGGCTGGGTCGGGGCGACGGCCGTGGCGCTGGCTCCGCTAGTCGATACCCTGAAGGCCGATGTGATGGCCTCTGACGTTCTCCATGGCGACGACACGCCAGTGCCGGTCCTGGCACCGGGCGCCGGTAAGACCAAAACCGGCCGGCTGTGGGTCTACGTCCGGGACGAGCGCCCGCATGCCGGCGATCGGCCGCCGTGTTCTTCTACTCGCCGGATCGCAAGGGAGAGCATCCGGTTGCCCATCTGGCGGAGTTCGTTGGGGTACTTCATGCCGATGGCTATGCCGGCTTCAACGGGCTCTACGAGGCAGACCGCAAGCCGGCGCCGATCGTCGAGGCGGCCTGTTGGGCCCATGTCCGCCGCAAGTTCTTCGACGTGCATGCTGCCCAGCGATCGGAGATCGCCAAGGAAGCTCTCGACCGCATCGGGCAACTCTACGCCATCGAGGAAGCCATCAAGGGGCAGCCTCCAACAGAGCGACGACGAAGGCGGCAAGCCCAGTCCGTCCACATGGCCGAAGCGCTCAAGGCTTGGTCGGGGACGACGGTGCCGAAGCTCTCCGGCCGATCCGAACTGGCCAGTGCCTTCCGCTATATGCTTGCCCGCTGGCCGGCGCTCATGCGCTGCTTCGATGACGGCCGCCTGGCCCTCGATAACAATGCCGCCGAGCGTGCTCTGCGTGGCGTGGCCGTCGGCCGCAAGAATTACCTGTTCGCCGGTTCCGATCGCGGTGGCGAACGCGCCGCTGCCATGTACTCGCTGATCGAAACCGCCAAGCTCAACGGCCTCGACCCGGAGGCCTATCTCTGTGACGTCCTCGCCCGCATCGCCGATCACCCTAACACCCGGATCGCCGAACTCCTGCCGTGGAACTGGGCACCGGCGCCGGAGACAGCTACCATCGCAGCATGAACCATGCCGATCACATTGCCCGCATCCGCATCCAACTCGACGGTATTGGGCCTGCCATCTGGCGCAGGGCCGAGGTGCCGCTGACCACCAGCCTGAAAGGCCTGCACGAGGTCATTCAGGCAGCGATGCCCTTTGAGGACTATCATCTCTTCCAGTTCGACGTCGACGACAAGCGCTACGGCATTCCGGACCCGGAATGGGATGATGTTCGGCCGACACTCGACGCGAGGAACATCAAGCTCGGTGCCCTGATCGACCGTGGTGTGCGATCGTTCGCCTATACCTATGACTTTGGCGACGACTGGCGGCACACGATCACTGTCGAAGGCGTCTTCTCCGCGGATCCTGCTCTCGACTACCCGCGCTTCATCGATGGTGCTCGTCGCGCGCCGCCTGAGGACGTCGGGGGCATTCCCGGGTTCGAAGAGTTCCTCAACGCCATGGCCAAGCCTCGTCACCCGGAGCGCAAACAGCTCATCACCTGGTACGGCAAAATCTTCAACCCAGACGACATCGATAAGGCAACGATCGGCATCAGGCTCGCAAAGCTCGCTCGGCGCCGAGCGCTCGGCAAGGCTGGCTACGAGAAAAGCCGTTCCTCACATCATTGAGGGCCACTCGCCGAGCGGTTATCCTATCCTCGAATGTCTCATAAAAAGACCGCACTGAATTCAATCGCCACTCGGCTGCTTTTGCAGGTGGCAATTGTCACCATCCGAGCCATGCGGTGGCTCTACAAGTGGCGCCTGATTGAATGGGAGGATACCGACCGATTTCTCCAGGCAGCCAAGACGCTCGAAGGCTTCGCTGATAGGTTCGCCAGCCGCAGCCGCACTTCCAGGGGGCGGTGAGCGACACCGCAGAAACGGAGGATGCGATTCGGCATCCTCTGTCCGGGGACGACTTGGCCGCCCAGCCTCTCACAGCCATTGATGGAAACGACGGATGTAGAATCGCTTCACGATTTGCGTCAGGGTGCAGTAGCCCAAAAGTATGACCGCCAACCATGCGAAGTACCATTCCGACAGACGCACCATGCCGAGGTGCATGCCGACCGGGGTGAAGGGCAGCAGAATGCCTAATGCCATAATGGTCCCAGTGAGTGCCATGACGGGGACTGCTGCACGACTCTGCACAAACGGGATGTATTGCGTACGGATCATGTGGACGATCAGGGTCTGCGACAACAGGCCCTCGATGAACCAGCCGGACTGGAACAGTGCCTGTTCCGACATCGAATTCGCCCCGAAGACGTGCCACATGACGAGGAAAGTCACCACGTCGAAGATCGAACTGATCGGGCCGATGAAGATCATGAAGCGCGCAAGGCCGCCCGCATCCCACTTGCGCGGGACCTTCAGATAGTCCTTGTCGACGTCATCCCAGGGAATTGAGACTTGGGAGATGTCGTAGAGCAGGTTCTGCGTCAGGAGCTGGATGGGCAGCATCGGCAGGAATGGCAGGAAGGTACTCGCGATCAGCACGCTGAAGACGTTGCCGAAGTTGGAGCTAGCCGTCATCTTGATGTATTTGATGATGTTGGCGAAGGTCTTGCGCCCTTCGACAACCGCGATTTCAAGGACCATCAGGCTCTTTTCGAGCAGGATGATGTCCGCCGACTCCTTGGCGATGTCGACCGCCGTATCAACTGAAATGCCGACATCGGCATCCTTGAGCGCGGCAGCATCGTTGATCCCATCGCCCAGAAACCCGACCGTGTGACCACGGCTTTGCAGAGCCCGAATGACCCGCGATTTGTGCAAGGGTGACATCTTCGCGAAGATCGTCGTGTGCTCGGCCTTCTCGGCCAGTTCGGCTTCCGAGAGACGTTCGACGTCAGGGCCGAGAACGGTCGCCTCTATCTCAAGACCGACCTCCTTGCACACCTTGCGTGTCACGACCTCGTTGTCGCCAGTGATGATCTTGACGGCGACCCCGTGGTCCTTGAGTGCCGCAATGGCCTCGCGCGCGGACTCTTTTGGCGGGTCAAGAAAGGCGACATAACCGGCGAGCGTCAGGTCAGCTTCGTCCGATATTGTATAGGTGCGGTCTTCGGGCGGCAGCCACTTGTAGGCGACGGCGAGCGCCCGAAGCCCGTCGCGATTAAGATCGCGTGTGAGTTTGCGGACTTGCTTGCGCAACTCCGGAGTGAAGGCAACTTCGC
>JAKAHF010000500.1 GCA_021815245.1 Actinomycetes bacterium | reverse complement strand
GTACTTGGCGAAGTAGCCGGTCGCCATCATGGCAAATCCGGCCGCCGGTGTCTGCGTGGTGATGCGGTAGCTCCAGGTGGCCACGGGCCGGGTCTGCGGCAGACCGGAGGAGCCGGAGTCTTTGAGCTTCTCGGCCCCGACGGCAAGCACCACGTCGTAGATGCCGGCCGCGACCGCATATGCCGCGCCCCTGATCGCCTCCGATCCGGTCGCGCACTGATTCTCCACGTGCGTGGCCGGAATGTAGGCGAGCTTGAGCGGATGCGTCATGATCGAGCTCGACTCCCCGGCAAACACGCTCCCCCACCATGCGGCCTGGATGTCCTTGGGGCCGATGCCGGCGTCTTCGAACGCCTCGTAGGCGGCGTCGACGATCATGTCCTCGAGGCTCTTGGCCCAGTTCTCGCCGAACTTGACGCAACCCATGCCGACGATGGCGACTCTGTCTTTGATGCTGTCCACTGCCTACGCCTCCGTCCCTGGGATCGCGATTCGCGGTGGCCGGCATTTCCACCAGTAGTTGTAGATGCCACCGACGTAGTAGAGACGACGGAAGGTGAACTCGACCGGCTGTCCGACGGCGATGGCCGCCGGATCGCGATCGGTCATGTCGCACATGAGGCGGCCGCCACCCTCGAAGTCGACGAAGGTCACGGTCACCGGTGGATCGATGGTCTCCATGACGTAGTCGTGCGAGAAGGAGAAGACTCTCGCCGGCACATCAAGGAAGTTGTATGGCTCCATCTCATCTTTGGCCTGGCACTGCACGCACACCCGCTGCGGTGGATATTGGGGCGTGCCGCACTTGGTGCATCTGGTGCCGGTGAGGCGTAGTTCCCAGGGCACTTCGCGCCGCTGGGCCGCCGGAGAGGGCGTACGGATCTCGAGGGCCGGTCGCGCGGGTGGCTGCGTAGGCAGCAGCTCGCGCAGCCGCAGGTAGTGATTGTAGTTGCGCATGGATGTCTTCGAGGCCAAGTGATGCTTGACGCCGCGACGGCCCTCGAGGGCGTCGATGCGCTCGGTCGTCTCCACGATGGCCGTGTCGCAGCCGTTGCCGTAGCTGCCGACAAGGATCTTGTCGCCGGGCCCCGCCTGCTCCAACGCCGCCACGAGACCCATGAGGCTCTGGGCGCAGCCGGTATCGCCGACACCCGCGTGCAGAGTCTCGAGGCCGCGGCATCTCTCGTCGAGCCCCAGCTTCTTGGCGATGGCCTTGAGCTGCCGGGCGCTCGGGGCGCTGAAGGCTGCTTGGGCGATGTCCGCCGGCGCCAACTGGTGTTTCTTGAGGATCCCCGAGAGCGCGGCGGTCATCACGCGCACGTAGCCCTCGTCCATGGAGAAGCGCTCCTCCGCCGAGCGTACGAAGGTATCTCTGTCGCTGCGCCACACGTCCTGGATCTCCTGGTACATGGTCTCGAACCGCGTGACTTCGGCAGCCACGTCGCCGCCACCCACCAGTAGGGCGGCCGCGCCATCGCCGAAGTTCGTCTCGGCCGGGCCCGCCGGATACCCGAGCCGGGTATCGGCCGCCACGACCAAGACGCTTTGCGCAGAGCCGCTCATCACCGCGTCGAGAGCGGCCTTGAGAGCGTTGGTGCCGCACCTCAAGGAGCCTCCGAAGTCCATCGTGGCCGTTCCCGGCGCCAGTCCGAGGACGGCGGCGATAAGCGCCGCACTCTGCTTCTCTTTGTAGGGAGCGGTGGTCGACGCGAAATATAGTCCGCCCACGGAAGCGACATCCATGCCGGCAAGGCAGTCGTGCGCGGCGGCCACGGCCATGGTCAGGCTGTCTTCGTCATAGTTGGCGACAGCCCGTTCACCGGGCGCCGCGCCGCCCCCCCAGGCCCGCGCGATCTCGGCGCGGCTGAGCCTGTAGAAGGGGATGTATGCTCCGTAGGAGACTATTCCGGCCATGTCACACTCGCTTACTTGCTGAGGACGATCTCGCCAAGGAAGATGTCTTTGGATGTCTTGGTCTCACGGCTCGCCGCCTGGTAGCCCGCGGCTTTCACCGTGACGGTGCAGGCGGTGTTGGCGGGCAGGCCTTCGAACTCGAAGTCGCCGAAGCCGTTGGTCTTTGCGGTCTGGGTGGTGCCGGCGGAGGTGAGGGTCACCTCGGCGCCCACGGCCACTTCGTCTACGTCACCGAGGATGACGGTGCCGGCTACGAACTTCTTTGGCAGGCCGAGGTAGGTCACCTTCTCCTTCAGTCCGTACTCGGGATGGATCACCTCTTGGGCTCCGGCTGCGACCAGCCGGGCCACCTCGCTCGCCGGGTCGTCCAGGTCGCCGAAGACGCGGGCGCCCGAGGGGCATGACTCCACGCAGCGGGGCTCGGGCTCACCGGCATCGAGCAGGTGGGCGCAGAGCGTGCACTTGGAGGCTACTTGGGCTTCTTCGTTCCACTCGATCTCGCGGTAGGGACAGAGACCCACCAGGGCCTTGTTGCCCTTGGCCTTCTCGGGGTCGATCATGACGATGCCGTCGGGACGGCGATACACGGCGCCCGACTGGTCGAGCTTGAGGCAGGAGGGGGCGTCGCAGTGGTTGCACTGTACGGGCACGTAGGCCACCTTGACGTGGGGGTAGGTGCCCCGTTCGATCTCGAGCAGCTTGGTCCAATTGAGGCCGCTCATGGGTTGGGCGGCGGCATATCCGGGGTAGTCGTTGCCGGCATGCTCGTCGCGGCAGGTGAGGAAGCAGTTGTAGCACCCCACGCACTTCTTGACGTCGATGACCATCGCGTATCTCGTCATTGGACTAGGCCTCCCACTTGCAGACATCTACGAGAAACGACATGTTGGCTTCGCCGCAGGCGTTCTTGCTCGTCATGCGCGAATGCGACAGCAAGTTCACGCATCCGCCGCGGTCGATCGATTCGGCCACGCCCGGCTCCAGCGGATCGTACTTGGCCGCGGCCTGATAGGTGTGGACCATGCCGGGACGGGCGCGCTCGGTCACCAGAGCCACACCGAGCACCTTGGCCCGGTCGTTGAAGACCATGACGATGTCTCCGTCTTTGATGCCCCGCGCCTCGGCGTCGACGGGGTTGATACGGAACGGCCAGTACGCGTAGCCGTCCTTGACGACGCGGTGCTGCTTGATGTCGTTCAGCCACAGGATCTTGTTGTCCTGGTGCGTGTGGTAGGAGTACTTGGAGTGCGGCGTC
>JAKAHF010000499.1 GCA_021815245.1 Actinomycetes bacterium | reverse complement strand
CTGCAGGTCCCGCAACTCGGTGGTCGTGAATTCGGCCAGGCAGGAGTCGAGCCCCTGGGCCCAACAACGCTCCTTCTTGAGCGCGAGCTCCAGGTAACGCGGGTGGCGCTGCACCCGCGGGTGCCACGAGCGGTCGCACAGGCGTTCGAGCACGAACGCGATCTCGGAGGGGTCGAGGTCTCCGGCGGGGGCCAGGGTGTGGTTCCAATAGACGTCGGTGTAGTCGCCGCCGGCGTAGGCATCGAGTTGCTCCACGAGCGAGGGCACCAGGTTGAACGTCTGATGGAGGGTGGGGAAGTCGTCGAGGATGGCCACCATGTCCCAGTAGTCCTTCAGCGCGTGGAGTCGGACCCACGGCATGGCGAACTCGCCGGTGAGTGGGCGCCGGTAGTGGGGCTGGTGCATGTGCCATACGAAGGCGACGGCAAGGGGAGACGTCATGAGCTGCAGGGGCGGGCGCCGGAGGCGATCAGAGCACCCACGGGGAGGCGGAACGGGTCCGGGTCGTGGGACGGATCATCGGTTTGGGTCGGCGTCGGAGGGCGGCATGACGGGCAGCCCTCCGCCCACGGTATCGGGTGCCGCCCCCCCGCCGTACGCGGAGTGGCCGTCGGGGATCTCCTCGTTCTGAGCGGGCGCGCGCCGCGGGCGAGTGGTGGCCGCCGCTTCCCTCCCGGCCGTGAGCAAGGTCGGGGGTGGGGCGACCTCCTGCCGTAGGGCGACGTACTTGAGCTTGCTCAGCAGCACGTCCTCTATGACGTTGCTCCACGCGTAGCGGCGGGCAGTGGCCCGCGCCTCCTGACGCATCTGTGTGCCTGCGTCGGGGTGGTTGCGCAGTTGGTCGAGCGCGATGCAGATCTCGGTCGGGTCGGCGGAGTCGATCACGACGCCGTTCAGGAACGGGATGGCGTAGTCTTCGCCGGTCGAGCCCACGAAAGCGATGCCGCTTGCGGCCATGACCTCGAGCCCCACCAAGCCGAAGGGTTCGTGGCCCGAGTTCGCGAGCACCGCGTCGGCTGCCGTGTAGAAGAGCGAGATCAGATCATCGGTCATGAAGTTCTGGACGTTGTAGATGTGGGCCCGCTCCTGCGCGTCGAGGGTGGCGATCGCGGCGCCGAGGTCGCGCGGCATCCGCAGGTCGACGATGCTCAGGCCCAGGTCGCGGGCCCGCTGGAGCACCTCGAGCGCGTGCGGTTCGATCCCGCCACGGATGACCATGGTGGCGTCGTGGCCCTGCGCGACCTCCTCGGCCAGGGCTTCGATCGCCATGAGCCAACGCTTGTCCGGGCTCCAGCGCCCGATCTTGAACAGCAATTCCTCACTGCCCACGGCCGTGCGCAGTTCCTGCACGCGAGTGGCGGGGAAGCGGCGGATGCGATCCTCGGGGATGCCGTTGGGGATGACCAGCGGGTTGACTCCCTGGGCCCACATGACGTGCTTCATGTACCGGGAGACCGTCGTGATCTGGCTGCAGAACTCCAGTCGATCCCAGTCGATGCGCTCGAACCCCATGACGTTGTTGGCGTTCCATAGGATGACGGCATGGTCGCGGAGTCCGGCCGTCCACAGGAGGTCGGAGAGGTCGCACGTCGATTCGGCCGTGTGCCACTCCTCGGCGAGGACGGCGGTCAGCATGCCTCGCTGGGCCGCGGGCCGCACCAACTCGTCCACCACGAACGAAGGCACCGAGGCATTCCAGTCGATGAGCTTCTCCTCTTCGCCCTCGTAGACCCCCCTGCGGAAGCCGTCGGACAGCCACTGGCACCACCGGTGCAGGGTCAGGTGCTCGCCGGCGATCTCGAGCCCGGGCAGGTCGGGGTCTCCCACGAAGATGAGGTGGGTCGTGTACCCGCTGCGCTCGAGCTCGAGCGCGAGCTCCTTCATGCGCACGCCCAAACCGCCGGCCATGGCGTACTGGTCGGGTCCCTCGAACGAGAGCAGGACGAACTGCAGGGTCTCGGGTGTCAGTCTCGGTGCGCGTCGCATGCGTCAAGGATACGCTATGCTTGACGCGGGCAAACCCGGCCGGTGGCCCGTGGGGCGGCGAGAGCTCCGCCGGACCGACGATTTCGACCGGCCGGTCAGGAGTATGGCCGGTCAAGAATGGAGGGGTCTCGAGTCGATGGAGTCTTCGCGGCGAGCTGTTCGCGGCTCTTCAAGTGCCACTCACATCGATTCGCGTACCGGTCCCTCAGACATGGTTCAACTCCCTTGCTAGTTGTGTTACGTTCCTGTTGTTCGGCCGTTCAGCAAAGGGGGACCACGTAATGGCCAAGAAGTACATCCTTGGCGAAGACCGGATGCCAACGAGTTGGTATAACCTCACCCCGGATCTTCCCACTCCGCCGCCGCCGGCGCTCCATCCCGGAACATTGCAGCCTTTGGGCCCGGCGGACCTCGCTCCTCTCTTCCCCATGGCGCTCATCATGCAGGAAGTGTCCATGGAGTCGTACATCGAGATTCCTGAAGAGGTGCAGGAGATCTACAAGATATGGCGGCCCACGCCCCTCATCCGCGCCACGCAGTGGGAGAAGGCTCTGGGCACCCCGGCCAAGATCTTCTACAAGTACGAGGGCGTCAGCCCGGCCGGCTCGCACAAGCCCAACACCTCCGTTCCCCAGGCCTACTACAACAAGGCCGAAGGGACCATGAAACTATCGACCGAGACGGGCGCGGGCCAGTGGGGTTCGTCCCTGGCCATGGCCACCCAGTTCTTCGGCCTCCAGTGCCTCGTTTACATGGTGAAGGTGTCGTACTACCAGAAGCCGTACCGGCGCAGCATGATGAACATCTGGGGCGCCGAGTGCATCCCCAGCCCGTCTGAGACCACCGAAGCCGGCCGCATGATCCTGGCCCGCGATCCCGAGACTCCGGGCAGCCTGGGCATCGCCATCAGCGAAGCCGTGGAAGTCGCCGCGAAGAACGACGACACCCACTACGCGCTGGGCAGCGTGCTCAACCACGTCATGCTGCACCAGACGGTCATCGGCCAGGAAGCCCTCATACAGATGGAAGAGGCGGGCTTCTACCCCGACATCGTCATCGGGTGCGCGGGCGGCGGGTCGAACTTCGCCGGCCTCTCGTTCCCGTTCCTCGGCGAGAAGATCAAGAAGGGTCTCAAGACCCGCATCATCGCCTCGGAACCGGCCGCCTGCCCGACGCTGACCAAGGGTGTCTAC
>JAKAHF010000498.1 GCA_021815245.1 Actinomycetes bacterium | reverse complement strand
TTGCCCATCGCAGAAAGGCTCAGCAGCTTGCCGGGGTGCGGACGAGCGCCTCAAGATCGTCCGGGTACCCCTCGCCAGAGGCGCGCGCCATCGCCCAGCGCATCGATGGCATCGACTGGTATCACACGATCGAGCTGCCCCACGGTGTCACCACACCCGGATTCACCGATCACCGTGATCAGGTGCGCCACTATGGTTTGCCGGCCGACCTGCACGGCAAACGGGCGCTCGATGTTGCCACCTACGACGGTTTCTGGGCCTTCGAAATGGAGCGCCGGGGCGCCGAGGTCGTCGCGATCGACATCGATTCCTGGTCAAAGTTCGACATACCCAGGCACATGCTCGATGAATACAGGCGGAACGGCGGCGAAGACAAGAAGACCGGATGCGGATTTAAGATCGCCCATGAATTGCTGAGGTCGTCTGTACGTCGCGAGATCGTCAGCGTGTACGACCTGCCGTCGGAAACGCTCGGGACATTTGACGTTGTGTTCCTGAGCGATCTGCTTCTGCACCTGCGCGACCCCCAGAAGGCGCTGGAGGGCGTGTACGCCTCGCTGAATCCAGAGGGCTACGCAATCATCGCTGACGTGTACAACGCCGACCTCGAGTGCCTGCGGGACATCACGGTCTCGGAGTTCGTGGCCTTCGGCGAGTACGTCTGGTGGCGCCCATCCGTCAGCACGTTGAAGTCGATGGCACGGGTCGCTGCCTTCGGCCGCGTCGAGGAGATCTCTCGGTTCACGCTCGCAGCAACATACGAAGAGCGGATCAACAAAGTGGTCCTGAGGTGTCATCGGCAGTAGGGGACTGGACAGGTGATCAAACGAGAGAAACGCATCCGCATCGGCGGCGTCGAGGTGTCCATGGCGATGGACGCCGAGCGTGCTGAAAGGCTGCGGCGGTCTCCCATGTACCGCTACGTCGTTCGTCCGGCAGTGTCGCGGCTGGCCGGCAGGGACGCGCACAACGGGCACGATCCCACACCCGTGACGGCGCACGATGCACCGCAGCGAAGGCCCGCGCTCACGCGTGAAGGCGCCCGCGTCCTTGACCGCATTTCTAACGTTGAGTGGTACCACTCGATCGATTTGCCGGGCGGCGTCTCGACCGACGGCTACGTGGACCATCGCGGGCAGGTCGCACTGTACGGGCTTCCAGACGACATGAGTGCGATGCGCGCGCTCGACGTCGCCACATATGACGGCTTCTGGGCGTTCGAGATGGAGCGCCGCGGCGCTCACGTGACGGCGATCGATCTCGAATCGCTGGCACAATGCGATTTCCCCAGGCGCTTTCGCGATCACATCTCCGCCGCGGAGAAGCCGACTGGCGCGGCGTTTCGTGTGGCGCACGAACTCCTGAACTCGCGCGTGGACCGTCGTTTGATGAGCGTGTACGAGCTCTCACCCAAGAAGGTGGGGACCTTCGACGTGGTGTTCCTCAGCGACCTGCTCCTGCATCTGCGCGACCCCGCGTTGGCGCTGGAGAATGTCGCTTCGGTCACCGCACCCGGCGGCTGCTTCATCCTCGCCGAACCGTACAGCACCGAGCTCGAACCGTTCCGCGACGTACCTCTGAGCCAGTTCGGCTTCGAGAAAGCCGTTGGCTGGTGGCAGCACTCGAGCACCACGCTCAAGACGATGATGTGGGCTGCAGGATTCGACAACGTGCAGGAAGTGAGCCGATTCCGGCTGAACTGCAAGGCGGCGATTCCGATCGAGAAGATTGTCCTCAAGGGCTACCCGGCACCGCTCGACTGCACGGCGGGCGCTACGAGTCCGGGCTGAAGGAGGTTCGGACAGCTATGCCAACGACACGCCCGCGAAGAGTGCGCCTCAAGGGAGTCGAAGTCGCCCTCACCGTCGACCGGCCGGTCGCGGAGCGGATCAAGTCCATGCCCCCATACCGGTGGCTCGGGCCTGGTAAGGCGGCACGTCCGCTGACGGACGGCGAGCCGGACATCAATGGCACCGGCATGGACGCAATCGACTGGTATCACACCATTGACCTGCCGGGGGGGGTGGTGACGCCCGGATTCGTCGACCACCGTGCTCAGGTCGATCTCTACGGCCTGCCCGAAAGCCTGGCGGGCAAGCGCTGCCTCGACGTGGCGACCTTCGATGGGTTCTGGGCGTTTGAGATGGAGAAGCGCGGCGCCGCCGAGGTGATCGGGATCGATGTCCACAGCCTCGCCGATTGCGACGTCCCGGAGAACTGGCGAGAGGAGTACCTGAAGGCTCGCCCGAATGAGATCAAGGGCGCTGGCTTTGCCTACGCGAAGCGCGCACTCGGGTCGAAGGTGCGGCGTCACGTGCTCAGCGTGTACGAGCTGTCGCCCGAACGCATCGGTACGTTCGACTTCGTGTTCATGAGCGACCTGTTGCTGCATCTTCGCGACCCTCTCCGCGCGCTCGAGCGGCTCTGGACGGTGACGCGCGGCGAGGCCATCATCGCCGACACGTACGACAAGGAATTGGAGGCGACCGCGCCGCTCAATTCGATGCGTGTGCTGCTCGGGATGGACGACTACAGCGGCTGCTTCTGGTGGAACTTCACCCCGGGCGCGATCGAGGTGTTGCTGCGCGTGGCACGCTTCACGGACGTCGAGAAGGTCGCGCAACTCGACCTCGACACAAGACTCGGGGTCGTGGTCCCAAAGGTCGTCTTCAGGGCGAAGGGCGGCAGGTAACAGGTGAGGATCGTCTTCCCGTACCCGAATTACTGGCCCTACATGCGGCGAGGTGCGGAGCGCATCATCCACGACCTCTCCACGTATCTTGCTGGCCGCGGACACCAGGTGCACATCATTACGGCCAAGCCTGGCCGGCCGCGCTCCACCCGCGACAGCGGCGTCGACATCACATACCTCCCGCAGTTGTCGCACTCGCTTCTGTTTCAATACGTGCCAATGGTCCGCCTGTACCACTTCGGGTTGCTGGCGACGCGCGAGTTGTCGCGCCGCCAGCGGAGCTACGACATCGCCCATCTGATGAGCTACTCCGGCATCCCCATGGCACCGCTGCTGCGACGCACGCGCGATCTTCCCTACCTGTTCCAGCTGATTGTGCGTGACCATTGGTGGCCGAACAGCTTCGACCGTTTCAGCTTCCGCCAACTGATTCGAAGCGCCGATCGCGCGGTTGCCTTGACACCGAAATGGGCGGAGCACGAGAGCGCT
>JAKAHF010000497.1 GCA_021815245.1 Actinomycetes bacterium | reverse complement strand
TGCGGCCAATCACTACCACCCCGCCATGCTTCCGGGGGTACCCGCAGGAAAGGATCTCACGTTGAGCACGACTCACTCGAGGAGCACGGTCGCGCGGACGGCCGCCATCGCATGCTTCGTCGTAGCGATGATAGTGCTGTTCGTCGTTGCGGGATGCTCCGGCGATCCCGCGACCACGTCGACCACGGGCAGCGCAGCGACCACCTCGAGTTCCGAGAGCCCGACGTCCACCACTCCCGTGACGCTCAGCGACCTCGATACCGAGTTGGCTCGCACGGCCAAGGCTCGGAACGCCCTCTCGACGACTCTCGACGATATCGACGCGCCCAAAAGCGACCCCCGCGTCGGCCTCTCATATGCCCTTCACGCCCGGGCTCAAGCCATCGGCTGCGTCCAGATGCTCCAGAAGGGTGACCAGGCCTCCCTCGACATCGCCGATGGAGTGATGCTCGACATCTACCACCAGATGAACTACGCCCGCGACCTCTCCACGGGCGGCACCGCCGATATCGTAGGCGCGGCACGCGTGATCGCCGACAAGATCGGGGCACCGTCGAACCACGCTGAAGAGGCGGAGGAGTTGCTCAACCAGTTCGTCGAAGCTCTGTCGCCGCTGTGGCAGGAGCTCAAGGCCGTCTACAGCCAGGTCATCATCGACAAGCCCACCTACGTGAACGCCTACATGAACCTGGCCCAGATACTTGTCGAAGAGCGCGACAAGGACGGGGCTCTCGCTGTGATCGAGAAGGGCATCGCGGCGACCACGGGTGATGACAAGGCCGATCTCGAGAAGATCAAGGAGACTCTAACGGGAGCAACGGCCACCACCTAGAGCTGGGGTATACTTCCCGAGACCGTGCTAGGTGGGGAACTAGCGGTGCCCTGTAACCCGCAAACCGCTAAGCGGGGCTGAATTCCCACCATAGGAGCGTGCCTGTGAGGTCTGACGTCGGCAAGTGGTGTTGACGGCCAGGTCCTGCGCAATGGAAATCCGTGAACCGGGTCAGGACCGGGAGGTAGCAGCCCTAAGCGGACTCTTTCATGTGCCGCGGGGTAGCTTGGCTCGAGCTGGCTACCGGCGGGCGCTCGGAGGTTCGTCTTCAAAGGTGGGTGCACGGTCCTCTATTCCGTCCCTCGACGGACGCGTGCCATGACGGAGACACTGACCGACATCCTGCTAGTCTTCGCCGTCGCGGTGGTCGTGACACTCGTCTTCAGCCGGCTACGCATACCCCCACTGGTCGGACTGTTCGTGGCCGGAGCTCTCATCGGTCCGAAGAGTCTGGGGTTGATCCGGAGCGCCGACATCGTCAACGAGCTTGCCGAGTTCGGCGTGATCTTTCTGCTCTTCACTCTCGGACTCGAGTTCTCATTCGGGCGCATGCGCCGTCTCGGCATGAGCATTCTCGTCGCGGGACCGGTGCAGGTCGTCATGACCGGCGCCATCGTTCTGGGGATAGCCCGGGCCGCAGGGCAATCGATGACGCAGTCGTTCGTCCTGGGGATGCTGGTCGCGCTCAGCAGCACGGCGGTCGTGCTCAAGACCCTTGGGGAGCGCGCCCAGATCGACAGCGCGATAGGCCGAAACAGCCTCGGCATCCTGGTGTTTCAAGACATCCTCGTGGTGCCGATGATGCTCGCGCTGCCGCTCCTTGCCGGAGACCGTGCGGCTTCCGACGAGGGCGGCCTCGGTCTCGGTGGGCCGGCGCTCGCCGCGGTCGTCGTGGGATTCGTCGCTCTCGTCGTCATCTTGACGAGGTGGGTGGCTCCGCGGGTGCTTTTCGAGGCGGCGCGCAGCCGCAGCTCCGACATCTTCCTCATGGCCGTGGTGACGATCTGCTTCGCGGTCGCGGCCCTGTCGGCGGTCCTCGGGCTTTCTTTGGCGCTCGGCGCGTTCCTCGCCGGACTCATCGTGGCCGAGTCGGAGTACAGCCACCAGGCGCTCGGCTACGTACTTCCCTTTCGCAACATACTCATGAGCCTCTTCTTCGTGTCGGTGGGCATGCTTCTCGATCCGAAGTTTCTCGCCGAGTGGTGGTGGATGGTGCTGCTGGCATCGGCCGCGCTCATCACGCTCAAGACCCTCACGGGAGCGCTCGCCGTGCGGTCTATCGGCTATCCATCGGGAGTCGCGATCAGCACGGGCATGACCCTGGGGCAGGTGGGAGAGTTCTCGTTCGTCCTCGCTGCCGCCGCGGCGACCTACTCCTTGCTCCCCACCGACCTCGAGCAGGGCTTCCTGGCCGTTGCCGTGGTGACCATGGCCTTGACTCCGATCGTGATCGCCCAGACCGGGCGGATCGGCCGCTTTGCCGACCGATGGCTGGTCATCCGCCGGGGCAGGCAACGGAAGAGCGCGGCCGCTGAAGGCCGGCCGGCCCACACCGATCACCTGCTGATCGTCGGATACGGACTGAGCGGCAGGAATCTCGCGCGAGTCGCGCGTGAGTTCGGCTTCCCCTACTCGGTGGTCGAGTTGAACCCGCGCACGGTTCGCCAGGAGACCCGCCGCGACGAGCCCTTGTACTTCGGCGATGCCACCAACGAGGCCGTCCTCGAGCAGGCGGGTGCGGCACACGCCAGGGCAGCCGCGGTGGTGATCGGCGATCCCGTGGCCACTCGCGGCATCGTGGCGCAACTGCGGCGTCTGGGTCCGAGTCTGTACATCATCGCGCGCACCCGCTTCGTCTCCGAGGTGCAGCCCCTGTGTGCCCTTGGCGCGAACGAGGTCGTGCCCGAGGAGTTCGAGACGTCGGTGCAGATCTTCCGTCTCGCCGCGCGCTACTTCTCGGTGCCCGAAAGCGAAGCCCAGCGCATGGAGGATCTGATTCGTGATGACCACTATGGAGTGCTTCGTGGAGTTCTGAGCGGCGTCTGCGAAGAAGGCGCCGCACCCAGCGCCCGCGAAGGATCGACAGACGACACCGACGCATCGGGCTCCTTGGAGAACGGCGGCGACCGTTCCCCCGGGACGAGGTAGACCCGGAACCGTCGGGGCCGACTGATATACTTCCGGCATCTCTTTCGAGCGCGAAACCAAGCGGAAAGCCCGGCTCATGTCAGTCTCTCTCTACCGCAAATACAGGCCGGCACGCTTCGAAGACATCATCGGGCAGGAACACGTCGCCCGCACCTTGGTCAACGCGATCACGCACGACCGAGTAAGCCACGCCTACCTGTTCA
>JAKAHF010000496.1 GCA_021815245.1 Actinomycetes bacterium | reverse complement strand
CGCCGGCGGGCGTGCAGGGCTCCATGCTGCTGGCCCAGTTGTACTTCAAGACGGGCAAGTACGACGACGGGATCAAGGTGTTGACAGCGGCCGAAGGACAGTCGGCGTCCAAACTGTTTCAGTCGGACCTGGAGGCGCTGATCGCCGGCGGCTATCAGGACGCCAAGAAGCCCGACGATGCCGCGAAGCACTTCCGGCTGGCGGCCGAGAAGGCGGAATTCCCGTCCGAGTCGGACATGTTCCTGGCCGATGCCGCTCGCTCCCTCGCCACGGCGGGGAAGAAGGACGAGGCGCTCAAGATCTGGCGGGAGCTGTCGCAGAAGCTCGATTCACCCGTCCTCGCCGAAGCGAAGCTTCGGCTTGGCGAGCTGAGCGCGGTGCCGGCGACCAAGTAGCCACACGGCACATTGCACCGTCGCCGGCCGGTTCATGTACTACATGAACCGGCCGGCTTCTTCATGTCGTGCAGTTCGGCCTTCGTGACCGAGCGCTCGCTCGCTGAGGCACCCTCTGTCGCATTGGTGTCTTGAAGTGCCGGGTGATGTCGAGCGATTCTCGGCGGCGGTGGGGTGGTTTTTGAACGAATGAAAACTACGTATAATATGTATTATGTAAACTAAAATACTGGAAGTTTGTGGGAAACTCACCATTTCTCCCCACATCAGGCTTCGCCGAGCTCGCCCACGAACACGATCCGCCCTTCTCCGCGCAGTGACGGCATGATGTCGCCCGCGTTGTGCCGAAGCGAGACGGTCAGGATGCGGCCGGACCGCGTCCGGAGCGCCGTCACCGCACCGGCGAGCCCCCAGGACTCGAGCAACACCGCCGCAGCCACGGCTCCCGTGCCGCACGCCAGCGTTTCGCCCTCCACTCCCCGCTCGAACGTCCGCATGCGCCACGCGCCGTCGCGGTCGCGCGACACGAAGTTGACGTTCGCCCCGGCGACCAGTGAGGAGTGATGCCGGAGCATCCGGCCACGCCGGAGTACCTCGACGGTCTCTGTATCTTCAACCAGAACAACGAGATGCGGTACTCCAGTGTCGGCAAAGCCGATCCGGGTTTCACCCGGCTCGAGCGGAATTCCGGCCTCGGGGCGAAGCGCCTGCACCGGCTGGAGGTCGATTTCCGGCTGTCCCGCAATGAATCGCGCCTCAATGGGGCCGGCATCGGTGCCAAACCGGAAACTCTCCGTGCCGACCACGCCAAGCTCCCGGGCCAGCCGGGCCGTGCACAGCGAGGCGTTGCCACAGAGTTCGCCGAGGCTCCCATCTCGGTTGAAGTAGCGTATCCTAAATGATTCTGTGGCATCATCTTGGATAAACACAACACCATCGGCGCCAACCCCTGTCGCCCGGGCACACAACCGATCGATGGCGGCTGGCGAGGCGAGGTCGCCTGGAGGGTCGCGGCGGGCGTCAAAGAAAACGAAGTCGTTGCCCGACCCGCTCATCTTCCAGAACCGGCGCCCCTGCGGGATGCTCATAGCCGACCGACGAGTGCCCACCAGCGTAGCCGCCATACCATCCAGATGGCCTCCCTCACGATGCCCTTGTGCATCTTGCTGGTGCCGTGCGTCCGGTCCGTGAAGGTGATGGCGATCTCGACCGGCGTGAACCCCTTCCGGATGGCGCGAAAGCTCATCTCGATCTGGAACGCGTACCCGTTCGACCGGACGTCGGACAGTTCGATCGCGGCCAGCACGCGCCGGTGAAAGCACTTGAAGCCGCCCGTGGCGTCCCAGAGCTCGAGTCCTGTCACCCACCGGGCATACACGTTGGCGAAGTAACTGAGCAGCAGCCGGCGCATGGGCCAGTCCACCACCGTGACGTTGCCGTCGAGGTAACGCGACCCGAGCACGAAATCGGCACCCTGTGCCGCCTCGAGGAACTTCGGGAGGTGCGCCGGATCGTGCGAAAAGTCGGCGTCCATCTCGAAGATGTACTCGTAGTCCGGGTTCTGGAGCGCCCAGCCGAAGCCGTCGCGGTACGCCGTGCCCAGCCCCAATTTTCCGGGCCGGCGCAGCAGGTGCACCCGCGGCTCGGCGGCGGCGATGCCGGCGACGATGTCGCCCGTGCCGTCGGGCGAGTTGTCGTCCACGATCAGCATCTCGAGGCGCGGATCCTGCGGGAGCACGGCCGCGATGAGGGCGCGGATGTTCTCCTTTTCGTTGTACGTGGGGACGATCACGAGCGCCTTGTCGCCCATTACGCCCCCGCCGCCGCGCGCCGGCGGTCGAGCGCGGCCCCGGTCGCCATGGCCAGCAAGGCCAGCGCCAGGGCGGCGATCGTCACGTTCCGGCCACGGACGTAGGTGTGGCTCGCGTAGGTGAGCTCGACCTGTCGTGCCCCCTCGGGGAGCGGCACGCCCATGAGCACGAAATCGGCCCGGTCGACGAGGGCGGGCTTGCCGTCCACCAGGGCATGCCACCCGGGATAGAAGTTCTCCGACACGACGAGCGCCGCCCCTTTCGGAGCCGGCGTGCTGAGGGTCAGCGCAATGTGGCCCGGCTCGTACGTGGTGACGGTGGTCGTGATCGTCAGCGGCTCGGGGAGCTTGGTCACCTGCACCGCCGCGACCTTCGACGACGTGTCGAAGATCGCCACGTTGCGGACCGGGAAGTTCGGGGCGCGCGTCGCCTGCAGCACCGACGCATCGGGAAATTTGACGATCACCGGAGTCACCCAGGCGAACGGCTGTTCGCCGGGGAGCTTGAACAGCGACACGTTGGTGCCGGCGGCGTCGCGCACCGGACCGACGACCCGCACGGCGCCGTCGAGCGGCAGCGTGTCGGTATTGGCGAGGATGTACTGGGTGTTCGTCAGGGCCCAGAACGAGGGATTGCCCACCTGGTCGAATCCGTTGTCCTCGCCATCGAGCTGCTGGTAGCGGCCGAGTTCGTTGCCGTGGTAGCCCATCAGCGACACGCGCACGCGGTGGCCCATGAGGGCTGTGTGATGCGCTTCCCGACCGAGCGGCGAGACGTGTTTCGTCAGGATGGGCGGCGCTTCATGGGCCTGCTTCTCCAGTACGGCAGCAGTCGCAACTCCGGCACGGCTTACCTCGACGAAGCGCGGCGGCTAGCGCGCGAGCACGGCATCGCCTGCCAGCAGGCCGGGCTCACGATCACCGAGACGGCTAGCGCCGTCCTCTTCTTCCGCCACTCTCTGCTCCAGGTCGTCTACGAGGCCGGCATGG
>JAKAHF010000495.1 GCA_021815245.1 Actinomycetes bacterium | reverse complement strand
TGGGAATCACGTCAGCCCTTGGCCGGTCGGCCGGTTTCATTCGCCGTGAGCGGCGTGGCCTCCGTGCCGACCGCGCTCGGCACGGCTCTCACCGATCAGAACGGCGTCGCCACGATGCAGCTCACGTGCGCCAGCGCGCAGATGCTGTGGGTGAGCGCCGAGTTCGATCCCGCTTACGGCTCGCAAACGGGTGCTCCCGCGGACGCCTCGGTGGATGCCACGGTCGACCCGACAGCAACCTCCCTGGTAGCGAGTGCGTACCGGGGCTCGAGGACTTCGACCGAGCTCGATGTGGCTCCGGCGGGTCTGGCAGCCCTGCTCAGCGGTTCCCAGGTGCAGCTCACCTGGACGGCGGAGCCGGCGGCTACCAGCTACAACGTCTACCGCGATTCGAAGAAGATCAACAAGACCACCGTCACCAGCCCGGCCTACCTCGACGCGAACCTCAGTGCGCCGGCCTCGCATACGTATCAGGTGACCGCTATCGTCAACGGTCGCGAGAGTGCCAAGTCGCCTGCCGTGAAGCCCAGCTCCTACACCCCCGGCGACGATCCTGACGACGGCGATGTGGCAGCGCCGCTGTTCCCCGATGTGCTGCTGGGCTATCCCTACTACGCTGCCATCGAAAGCCTTACCATCAGCGGGGTCATCAACGGAGCACCCGGCGGGCTGTTCCTGCCCGGATACCCGGTGACTCGGCAACAGTTCTCGAAGATGATCGTGCTGGGAGGTGACTACGACGTGTCTGAAGACGACATCTGCCCGTTCGATGACGTCGACAAGGGCGGCGGCGCCACCTACTACCCCGACAACTATGTGGCCGTGTGCGCCGCTCACGGCATCACCCTCGGCAAGACCGCTACCACGTTCGTGCCCTACGCGAACATCACCAGGGCGCAGGTGCTCACCATGATCGTGCGGGCCGCCCAGGATCTCAAGCCTGGTGTGCTGCACAACCCGCCCACGGGGTGGAAGGGCCGGCTTTCGACGAAAGACCCCGCGCACGGTCGAAACGTCGCCATCGCCGAGTACAGCGGACTGCTTCAAGGCATCGACCTTGCCGCGTTCTCGGTCAGCGCCAAGGCCACGCGTGGCGAGATCGCTCAGATCATCTGGAACCTGCGAACGAAGTAGCCGCCGGGCGCAGTTGAACCAGTCCGCGGCGCAGAGGAGGCGATGTGTGCCGCAACATAAGGGTGCTGTACAACTTCGAGCCGCCGGCGACCACCGACGAAATACGGGCCGCGGCCGAACAGTACGTGCGCAAGATCAGCGGGTTCACCTCGCCATCGGTGGCGAACCGCGAAGCGTTCGCCCGTGCGGTCGATGACGTCGCGGCGGCCTCCCAACGCTTGCTCGATTCGCTGGTGACGACCTCTCCGCCTCGCGACCGCGAGGTCGAAGCCCACAAGGCCCATGAGCGGGCGGTGCGGCGGTTCGGCCGGCCGGCGTAGGGAGGTGGGCGCACCGGCAGCGACCGTTCGCGGTTCGCACCGCCCGCGAAGGCTACTTCTTCGCGCCTTCTGAAGCCTTGGCCGACTTGCTTTTGAGCATGCCGAGCAGCAGAAGGCGGGGAAGTCTCACGATTAGGTCGAGCGGAACGAGGCCGACAAGGTTCCAGATCTGGTCGGGCGGGATGCGCATGGTCTGCGGCACCGAGCCGTAGGCCTTGCCTTTCGCCTCGATCACGCCTTCTTTGTAACCGAGACGGCTGAGCTCGAGCAGAACGTCTCCGTCTTTCGTGTAGACGAAGCCCTTCTTGCCCTCGACCACCTGGCTGGCCAGGCCGGACAGAACCATGACGACGACACCGAGCACAATGTCGACGACGCGGTTCGTGTCCGCGACCCGGCCGAAGACCGCGATGCCCGAGACGAGCATCCACAGCCCCAACACCGCGCTCACCGCATAGGGCCACTGGAAGGGGAAGGGGCCCTTGCCGAGCGCGGCGTAGAGTGAGACTCCGATCAGAATCAGGCCGACGATGAAGTCCTGCCACACAGCCGAGGTGTCGGCGTAGCCGAGCGCCCACGCGAACACCACCAGCAGGACTCCGATGACTACTGTCAGCCACGCGATGAACTTCTTCATGACGCTGCCCCGATCTCAGACGTGAGTCCGCGAACCCGCATCAGCCAACGACGTCGTCGAAGTCGATGCCCAGGTCTTCCATGACGACGTACACGCACGCTCGTCCGCCACCCATGATCGACGGTCCGGGGTGGGAGCTCGGCCCGCAGAGGTACAGGTTCTTCACCGGCAGGCGGTAGTCGGAGACCTCGGCGAATGGGCGGTTGCCGTACTGCTGGATGAGCTGCGAACCGAGGTGGTTGGAGTTGCCCTCGATCCACGACGGATCGCGGCGCTCGATGTCGAGCGGCGAGTTGATCCACCGGCCGATGATGTTCTCGGGTCCCATGTTGGTGGTGTGCTGCCTTATAGATTCGAGCATGCCGTCGGCGACTTCTTCCCTGATCTCGTCCCAACGCTGCGCTCCGCCGCGGAGGTTGTACGGCTGGTAGTGGAACATGTAGAGCACGTGCTTGCCCTCGGGCGCGCGGGTGCTGTCCCACTTGGTCGCGCACAGGCCGACGGGGGTCTTCGTCCAGGTTTCGCCGTAGGAGTAGGCGTCGAACTCCTTCTTGAAGTCCTCCATGGTCCCGGGGGCCTGCTGCACCATCCACGTGTCGGTGACGGCCTGGCCGGCTTTGTACTCGGGCGCTTCGTGCAGCGCATAGCTCGTGACGAACTGCTGGAATTCCTGGAACTGCGTGTGTTTCACGCGCTTGAGGTAGTGGTCGCTGACATTCTCACGCCCGAGCATCTTGTCGTCCAGCTGCTTTATGTTGAAGTTGGTGACCACGGCCTTGCTCGCACGGAGCTCCTCGCCGCCCTCGAGCACGACACCCTTGCACTCGCCCGATTCGACGATGAACCTCTCGACCTTCGCCGAGGTGCGTACCTCACCACCGTTGTCGTTGAGGAACTTGATGAGTGCATCGGGCAGCGCCTGCGAACCACCCACCAGTACCGGCCACCCATACTTGTGGAGCAGCGGGATCATCAGGAACAGGTTGAGGCCGCTACCGGCCACGCGCGGGTCCATGCAGGTCTCGGCCGAGAAGCGGTTGAAGGCGACCTTCATGTGGTCGTCTTCGAACCACTCGTTGGCGATGTCGTTGGTGCTGATGAGGATCA
>JAKAHF010000494.1 GCA_021815245.1 Actinomycetes bacterium | reverse complement strand
CTGACATGGATCACGTTCGCGAAGGACCACCCGCAGGAAGCCATCACCTCCGGACTCGGAATCCAGCGCCTTCTCCCGGCGTCCATCCGATACACCCGGTCCCCAATTTGGGGGCTGGTGCGCTGGATCAGGGTCCCGTCCTTGAGGCCCGCCGGTGGCGGCGGCGAGCTTCCGAACATTGGCCTGATGATCCATGTATCACTTGACTTTTGAAGCCATAGCTCGTTGAGATAGGATGACCCATTGAATGCGACATTAGCGAATTCGACGATATTGGCGGCGGATAACGTGCGACCAAGAAGCTTGCTAAACCCTTCAACAATCCCGCCGCAGCCGTTGAGGCCGGAGATTGATTCGACGAAGTGCAGAAGCGACGGCTGGAGAATCATAGACGAGTACATGTCGGCAAGTGTCTTGCCACAATCACCACCGGCGAGCGCGCTAGCCACAGCTAGGGCATCTCCCCAGTTAAGAGTCCTTGGGTCGTGATCGGTCACAACCGCCAATGCCTTTGCTAGTTGTACGAAGGTCATGACCGGAAAAATCGCCAGTCCTGAAGGAACTCGATCAAGGGTTACAGTCACGTAGTCATGGCGACTAATAGTCACATTATTCGCGCACACGACGTCATCTGGGTTCATTGGCCAGATGATCCAGCCTTCGACGGTGACCAGCTCACCGCTCGGGATTATAGTCGCCCCGCCCTGGTTCATCCTTAGGGCATAGGGAGTACGCGTATTCGCGTGGATGCAGATGTCGACGGTGATTTGATCTGAAGTCGCCTGTTGGTGCGTGGCTTCGATCCAAGCGATTGCACCGTCACCTTGATCGATGACCACGCTCGCGGCCCTCGCGTCGTTTGACCCAACGAGAGCGGAGACCAAGATTGCGCCGCCAAGGACGAGAATGGCGACACCGACCAACCACCAGCGCCTACCTGCGAGGTGGTGGTGGCGGCGGCGGAAGAAGGCTACGAAGTCGGTGTCGGCCAAAGGTGGCCTCCTCTATGGCGAACGAGATCATCCTCCGGGAGACGGCTCGGGTTACCAGAGCTCCCGGAGGTGCGGGCAGCGCGGAGGGCTTTCCATCGTTTGAAGAGGGCATCTCCTCAGCGTGCGCCCCCCGGATAGGCGGCCATCAACGGCAAGAGCCCGCTGACCGCCCACTGCGGCGCATCCTGAACTCGTTCCACGACGGGTGCAAATTGCCGGCTCTCGCGATTGGACTTGCCGTGCTGGCGAAGACTGGAGACCTGGTGTCGTGACCATGAACGCGGCCCGTCGTTGGGACAAGTGCCATGGAATGGCATCCACGGCCGGAGACACTCGAGTGGCCCTGGGCGTGTGAGCCCGCGATCCGCACGATGTACTCATCGTGATCGGGCGATTCAACCGCGTACTGTGGCTCGCGGGCACAGGTCGCCTCTACGTCTGACCGTCGCCAGACTGGTCACAAGGAACACGGCGATGGTGCTCGTCGAAGGTTTGCAGCTTGATCTGCCGGAGAGGTTTCCGGCTCAGTCGTACGCGGAATTCATGGCCCGCGCGAGAAGTATCCTCCTGCCAGACAAAGGCGCGCCTTGGGAGGAGTTCGCTGGAGCGTCGAACCTAGTAGGCTGGCGCTTTCGCGCGAGCTACGAGTACTTACGGGCGTACCTTGAGTCCTGGCATCAATCGGGCCTCAACGCGTCCTTCGAAGAACTATACGCGAGAGAGCGGGACCTCTTCGGCATGTTCTCCTGTGGCGTTTCCTGCATCGAGAGCACTAGCTACGCCGCGTTTGCCCTCGCAAGTCACCCAGGCGTCCTCGGCGTGAGCTTCGGTGAAGACGAGCAGCGTCGAGCTGGTCCGAGAACGCTTCGCGACGCCATTGCAGACGACCCGTCGGCCGAAGGTCTCGTGATAGCGCTGAACTCACTTCTCGAAGCCTCCCAGTGGAAAACCTGGGTGGAATTTCGCAATCGGATGAGCCATCGCTCCAATCTGCCTCGGATTATCAAGGGTGCCGTCGGGGGGCCAGCACCAGCTGCGAGTCCAATCCAGTTCGCCGCAACCAGCAGTACTCAGGCTCTCGAAACGGATGAGTCTAACCTGTCTGCCTTGTTCTCCTGGCTCGCGGAGTCCCTGGCGAGTTTGCTCGAAGGGTGCACCGCTCTGGCCGCAGGTCATGCTCCAGAGCAAAGCTGAAATGAGCGACAGAGACGTCTCCACGATTCCGTCATCGTGTTCGCACGACGCGCCTACTGGCGTGCGGGCCGTTGGGCGTGCATGCTGCGCCGAGGAACGGGACTCGCGAGAGCGATGACAGGCTTCAGTGACGCGAACGATCGCTGAGCACGGAAGGGTCTTGGCCGCCCAGATCTTGGTCGGCGGCGCCCTGCTGGAGGCCGTGCATCGCTTTGTGTGGTCGTACCCGGCCCCGGTGGTCGGGCTCAGCGTAGGGGTCCTGATCGGTGCCGGGAACTGCCTGAGCTGGGCGAACCGCCGAACCGGCCGAGCGACATGAATCCAGACGCCCACCAGGCACAGGCCCGCGCGACGGCCGAGCTCCAGCTACGCCTTGTCGACGCACTCCGCGACGCCCAGACCCGGGCGGAGCGGCGAGCCGCGATCTCGGAGGCCCGGCTTGAGTGGCGGCTTGGGATCGGGCGCGCTTCGTTCAGGTCTTGAAGTCCTCCCGCGAGGGGTCAGCGGCGTGAGCCCGGACCGGTCCGACACGAATTGTCGCAGCAACTCGTGAAGCAGACTTTGGACAGCAGTGCTCAGATGTATTGCGCCACCAGTGTCGGATTCCTAGTGAGTGCTAACTAAATATGCAGTGAATCTGCTGTGCGATTAGACAGATATGAATCGCGTTCGAGTTGGTCAAGAATTTACAGTTCGATGCTTGCAGTGACAATTTGGTGTCAGTAGCATCCCGCGCAACTCTCTGGGGGAGTTCACCATGCGTAGAGCTGCGCTTTCGTTTGTCGTCCTCATCACCGCCTTTGTGTTCCAGTCGGTTTACGAGCCGCTCCTGAGCGGGGCCGACATCGCCCATGCGACGCCCACACTGAGCGGGGCGAAGCCCGCCTACGTGCCGAACGGCGACTTCTCCGGGGTCGGGCAGGGCCAGGTGGGTACGCCGCCGACGAACTACGACTTCGAATCTCCGAGCCGCAGCGTCGGCACCCCGCCCACGAACAACGACTTCGGGACAGGGGAC
>JAKAHF010000493.1 GCA_021815245.1 Actinomycetes bacterium | reverse complement strand
GCGCCTCCGCGGCGACTACCTCGCCATCGTCACCCTCGGCTTCGGCGAGATCGTGCCGATCGTGGCCCGCAACATGGATGGCATCACCAACGGGGGTTCAGCCCTCTTCACGTACTACCAACTCGATCCCGACTACTTCACCAACCCGGTGCCGGGCAACGATCAGCTCGTGATCTTGTCGAACCCGGCGACCGCGGAAGACCTGGCGAAGGTCGCCGCCGTCGGTCTGACGGTCTACGTGAACGAGAACCCGCACTTGAGCAAGAACGACGTGAAGCTGGTGTCGTTGGTGCAGATCCGCCAGCGCTACAACGGAGGCCTCAATGGCATCTAGGGGGGGAGTCTTTCGTCGAATCGTGCGTCGGTTTTGGGACCTCCGGCGCGCCCAGGAGGGCTACATCCTCATTCTTGCCATGCTCATCCTCATGGCGATGGGCATGGCGGCGGCCACTCTCCTCGTGGCGGCGCAGGTCAACCAACAACACGCCGCGCGCGACCGCGCGTACACCGAGTCGCTCGCCATCGCCGAGGCCGGTCTGAACCAATACCTATGGATGCTTGCGAGCGGCGCAAGCTCCATCTCAAACAACTGGGCCATCGCCGGCAACACCGGCCCCGACCCGCACTTCGAGCAGATCGATCTGACAGACGTGTACAGCGGAGAGGTCAAGGGAACGTATGCCATCAAGGTGACCCCGCCCGACGCGACGACTTCGAACGTGCAGGTGGTTGTGACGGGCAAGGCGATGTCGACGGCGGAAGTCCCTCGCACCGTGTACGCACAACTCGGCCGGCCATCGTTCAGTCAGTACGTCCTGCTCACGAACGATGAGGTCTGGATCGGGGGGCCGCTCAGCCGCCAGTGGTACGGCAAGACCCACTCCAACACCGGCATCTGCATCGACACCGCGAATATCAACGACACGGTCACGTGCGCCAATGCCAACTACACCAGCAGCATGTTCGGTGGCAGTCACCCCGGAGTCTGGTCGGGCCACCTCTACACGGTGCCCTCGAACAGCGCCTCGCGCAAGTTCTGGAGCTATCCGGTGCCGGCGATCGACTTCAACACAGTGACGTCGGACTTTGCGAAGCTCAGCACTCTCGCGGTCGGCACGGGCGTGAACATCCCGTACTCGACATCGACCGCCCATGGTGCCACCGAAGGCTGGTACATCAAGCTGCTCCCCAACAAGAAGTATCACATCCGGCGGGTCACAGGCGAGACCGAGTCGCCGACCTACTCGAGCGGCAACGACATCGGGGGCACGCTCACAATCACGACCGCCAACGGCTACGGCATTTCCGACGGCGCGTACGACTACCCGACCAACGGCGTCATCTATGTGAACGACAACGTATGGGTGGAGGGGACGAACCTCAACGGCCGCATCACCATCGCCAGCTCTGGGCAGCTCAACGCGACGGGCAAGAACGCGGCGACGTCGATCCATGTCATCGGTGACCTCGTCTACAAGTACAAAGACGGGACGGTCGCGGTGGGGCTCATCGCCCAGAACAACATAGAGATCCCACGCTACGCGCCCTGGCAGAAGGGCGGGCAGGTCGCGAACCAAGACATGGAGATCGATGCTGCCATGATCGCGCAGACCGGCAAAGAATCGTGCAACGCGGCTGATGCGAGCGGCAACAACTACGGCCCGGTGCGCGACATGCTGACCATCTACGGCTCAGTTGCTTCATACAAGAGGCCCTACCGTGCGACCGTCGACAACGGGGGCAATACTCTGGGCGGCTTCGCGAACGGCACCAACAGCTACGATCCGTTCCTGCTGCACAACCCGCCGCCATACACGCCCGTGGTCGGGAGTTACCAGATCATCAACTGGAAGGAACTACCCAACACTCAGGGTGTGTTGCCGGGTTCGTAGCCGCGCGGCGTCGCAGCCGGTCAGTCACGGGCTCCCGCACGCCCGGTGCCGTTGACGAGCGGCGAGGCGTCGGTCGCGGACACCGTTGCCGAGGAAGGGCGATCGTCGTCGGCCATCATCGATAGTCCCGGTCGCCAGCGGGCGAAGAAGGGCACGCCCACAAAGGCGAGTACACCCATCGTAGCCACACCCGCCGCGGTCCTGGCGTCGGCGCCCACCGTACCGGCGATCGGCCACAACGCCGCGCCCAGGCCTTGCGACACGCGCTGCACCGCTCCGAACAGGCCGAAGGCGAGAGCCTGGTACCCGGCCGGCCAGGTGCGGGCGAAGGCCCCGCGGACCATGGGCACGAGGGCGCCCGAGAACAGTCCGTGCAGACAGCAGCAGGCGATGATGGGGGCGAGCGACGACACCATGCTGAAGGCGAGCGCGTTCACTCCCAGAAGAACGAGCCCCCACAGCACGAGCTTGCGCACGAGCGGGCCGTTGGGGCTGAGCAACGCGATCGTGCCCGCCCCGATGGCCGAGGTGATGACCACCAGACCGAACACGACGAGCAGGCGAAAGCCCTTGATCCCCGTCACTGCCTCAACATGAAGCGGCAGGTAGAGGGTCATGCCCATGACGGCGGTGTTGAGCATGAAGTATCCGGCCAGGAACCAGCCGGCCTTGTATTCATGGGCCGATTCCTTCCACAGCGCACGCATACGCCGGTGAAGCCTGCCCGCGGGAGGTGCGACCCTATCGGATTCCCTCTGCCATAGGCCTGACGATCTGATGCTCGGCACCGCGCAGGCAAGAAACAGCAAAGCCGCGGGCAGTATGGCGTAACCTCGATCGGTGACCCCCGATAGCACGTGCCCGGAGATGAAGGCCTCGATCACGCCCACGCCCACGAGACCGCCGAAGAAGCTGAGCGCCATGCCGAGCGACGAGACGCTGACGACGTTCGCTCCGCTGGCCGCCTGGAGCATCGAAGCGTTGTAGATCAGGCTGGAGAGTTGAAAGAAGTAGTTGGCGGCCATGGCCACGACGAGTATGCCGGCCAGCGCCATCCACCCAGTACGGGGAAGGAAACCGAGACAGGCGAGCAGTACGGTCGAGAGCAACGCCGAGGTGACGAACCAGGTCTTGCGTGAGTGGGTCTCATCGGCACGCACCCCGATATAGGGGCCGCTCAAGCCGATGGCCCACGACGACGCGGCTGAGGCGATGCCGAACAGCCAAGTCTTGAACGGGGCGTCGCCCCGGAAGGCGCGGAGGTTCCGATAGGCCTCGACGAAGGATTCCTGCGCGAGGTCGTCGGCGAGCGCGTGGTCTCC
>JAKAHF010000492.1 GCA_021815245.1 Actinomycetes bacterium | reverse complement strand
TCCTGGCCGCCCGTCGCTGGTACAAGAGCAAGCTCGAGGAGGACAAGGCGGGCTACCTCTTCTGGCTGAGGATATTCGCGACCACCTTCGTCCTCGGAGTCGCGACGGGCATAACCATGGAGTTCGCCTTCGGCACGAACTGGGCGACGTACTCCCGGTTCGTCGGCGACATTTTCGGAGCCCCGCTCGCCGCCGAGGCGCTCTTCGCGTTCTTCCTGGAGTCGACCTTCCTCGGCATCCTTCTGTTCGGGCGCAAACGGGTCTCGCCCAAGTTCTACTATGTCTCGGTCTGTCTCGTCGTGTGCGGCGCCCTGCTGTCGTCCTTGTGGATCATCATCGCCAACAGCTGGCAACAGACTCCCGCCGGGTACGCGGTCGAAGACGGACGCGCCGTGCTCACCGACTTCTGGGCCGCCGCGTTCAATCCCTCGACGATCCCGCGCTACCTGCATACAGTCGTCTCCACATGGGTGGCCGGAGCGCTGCTCGCGGGCGGCGTCGCCGCGTACTACCTGCGCAAGGGACGCCACCTCAGCTTCGCCAAGAGAACCCTGACGGCCGCCGTGATCTTCGGCCTCATCTGCTCTGCCGCGATGCCCCTCATCGGCGACTGGCAGGCGCGCGTCGTGGCCAAGCACCAGCCGGCGAAGATGGCCGCGTATGAGGGTCTGTTCACCGGCACATCCAATGCCGGCATCTCGCTGTTCGGCATCATCGACGAGGACGGGCAGACGGTACACGCCGAACTGGCCGTTCCCGGCATGTTGAGCTGGACGATCACCGGGTCGACCGATGGCGTCGTCACCGGACTCGACAGCTTCGCCCCCGATGAGCGACCTCCGTTGCACCTCACCTATTACTCCTACCACGCGATGGTGATCCTCGGCGTCTACTTCGTGCTGCTGCTCTTCCTCGGGGTGTTTCTCGCGTGGCGCAAGAAGCTCGCCACCAGCCGTCGATATCAGGCGGCGCTCATGTGGACGGCGCCCTTCGGCGTGCTGGCCATCGAGTTGGGCTGGATAGCCACCGAAGTGGGCCGGCAGCCGTGGATCGTGCAGGGCGAGCTGAAGACCAGCGACGCGGCGTCGTCGGTCGTGCCGGCCGGGCAGATCCTCACGACCCTCATCATCTTCGTACTCATCTACTCCCTGCTCTACTGGGTATGGCTGCGGGCGATGCGCAAGATCTTGAGAAAGGGTCCCGATGAACCGGTGGCCGTCTCCGAGGCCCCGGTCTCCCCTGACGCCCCGGCCGTCGCGGCTGCGACCGTCGCGCTGGCGACGCCCGATGCCGTGGCCGCCGTCGAGACCGAGGAGGTGAAGTGATGGTACTGCCGTTCATCTGGTACGTGCTTATCGGAGTGCTCATCGCCGGCTACGCGCTGCTCGACGGATTCGATCTCGGCGTGGGCATGCTCTTTCCGTTCATCACCAAGACCCCTCAGCAGAAAGCCGTGCTTCGCACCTCCATCGGACCGGTATGGGACGGCAACGAGGTCTGGCTGCTCACCGCGGGCGGCGCGCTCTTCGCCGCCTTCCCGGCCGTCTACGCGACCGTCTTCAGCGGCTTCTATCTCGCGCTGATGCTGGTGCTCTTCTGCCTGATCTTCAGGGCCGTTTCGCTCGAGCCGAGGGCCCAGCGCACCAAGAACACCGCCTGGGATTGGGCCTTCTTCATCGGCAGCGCCGTGCCGTCGCTCTTGTTCGGTGTGGCCATCGGCAACATCATCCGCGGGGTGCCCATCGACAGAGACGGTGAGTTCGGCGGGACATTCTTCACGCTCCTCAATCCCTTCTCGCTTCTGATAGGCGTGTTCGGTCTCGTCATGCTCCTGACCCATGGCGCGGCCTGGATAGCCCTTCGTACCGAGGGCGCTCTCCAGAAGCGCGGCGCCAGGGTACTCTCGGTCGTGCACTGGCTGTTCGTGGCGCTGTTCGTCGTCACCACCGTTGTGGCAGTCACCACGCAGACCGATCAGGCGAAGCGAGTCGTGGGCAACCCTCTCGGCTGGATCATGATCGTCATCGTGCTCGCCGGACTCGTTCTCACCCGCGTGAGCATCGCCCGCAAACGCGACGGCTATGCCTTCATCGGCTCGGCTCTCGACATCCTCGGTCTCGTGGGCCTCATGGCGGTCGGCAACTACCCGAGTCTCGTGCCGGCGATCAACGACTCCGAGCGCAGCCTGACGGTGAGCAACGCCTCGTCTTCCCATCTGACTCTTATGGTCATGGGCATCATCGCGCTCATAGGCGTGCCGATCGTGCTCGCCTATACGGCCTTGGTCTACAGCAAGTTCAAGGGGCGCATCAGCTCTGCCTCGACCGAGGGATACGGCGCGGAGTAGCGGTCATGCTTCCGAGGGGGGCGCCATCCCGGGCGCCCCCCTCGCCCTCCCTGACCGAACCTGCAGCGCGTCTTTCGCCCACATGTGGGCCCTGCTAGCATCAGATAGGGGCGTCCGTAACGCCCGCGGGTCGGCCTGGCAAGTGACCGGAAAGGATTCCGCCGATGAGCCTCTACCACTATGTTCCGCACCCCCACATCGCGGCCCGCAGCGAACACCGGCCACGCACCGTCAGAGAGCACCACAAGATCGGCTTCAACGGCACTCTCGCCAAATTGATCACCGAGGGGGTCGGCACGATGTGGTGCGCATACGCCTTTGGAGCGTTGAGTCTCTTCGCGCTTCCCCAGGCGATCAAGGGTGGCACGCTGCCCATCATCCAGTGGATCTCGCAGACATTCCTACAGTTGGTGCTGCTCTCCATCATCATGGTCGGCCAGCAGGTCATCGGGACCGCCTCCGACGAGCGTGCGGTGCACACCTACGACGACACAGAGGCCACCTTGCACGAACTGCAGCAACTCCAGGTGCATCTGGCCGCGCAAGACGCCGCGCTCGAAGCGCTTGCGCGCAGACTAGAAGTGCAGCTGGCCTCTCAGGGACGAGACGACGGCTGATTCATCGCTGGTCGCGGACTGCGCGGCCCGCCGGCGATCCTCAGCCCAGATTCTGGGAGAAGAAAGAGGCCACGATCTCGCCGACCTCCCGGTGCCGCCCCTCCATGAAGTGGCCGGTTCCCTCGATGACGGCCAAGGAAAAGTCGAGACCCAGCCGCTTGAGAGTGCGCTCCACATCGTCGGGGTAGCCGAAGTCGTCGTGCTCGGCAGCCACGGCCAGCACCGGGCCCTTGAATGTCGCAAGGCGCGCGT
>JAKAHF010000491.1 GCA_021815245.1 Actinomycetes bacterium | reverse complement strand
GATCGCGAACCACCGCACGATAGCGCTCGATATCCTGCTTCTGCAGGTAGTTGAGCAGACGGCGGCGATGGCCGACCATCTTCAACAGGCCGCGCCGTGAATGGTGGTCTTTCGAATGGGTCTTCAGGTGCTCGGTGAGGACACTGATGCGCTCGCTGAGAATGCCTATCTGCACCTCGGGCGAGCCGGTGTCGACATCGTGCTTCTTGAAACGATCGATGATTTCGGTCTTGCGGTCTTTGCTCAGCATGCATGGCCTCCTTGGGGCTCCATGCTCCCAGCAAGGACGCTGTGGTCCAAGCCGAGATGCAGGTTTCAATGCCGGCGCCGCGCAGTGTAGTCGGAGTCTTCAGCCATCGCTGTGTGTCTGCGCCCGCCGCCACTCGGCTAACAGCGCCGAAAATGGTGATGTAGGTTACCACAGAGACACCTTCAACACCCGAAACGCGCAGATCGCGCGTCCATCGGGGCCGCGACGAACCCGCCTCTACTCCCCAGCGTCCACCGGCTTGACGTATTTCGCGAAGGCTCCCAGCGACAAGAACGCCGGGATGCGTCTGCGCGTGATCTCGAACGGTGCGTCGGGGTTCAGGCGCTCCCCTTTGTCGGTAGCCACCGCCATGACGTATCCCGCATCCTTTGCGGCTTCGATCACCCGTTGGTCGTACTCGCCGGCGGGATAGGACAGCACGTACACCGGTTGGTCGACATGAGCCTCGATAGACGAGCGCGACTTCTCGAGTTCCGAGCGCAAGCGCTCGTCGGAGACCCCCGGCAATCCGGGATGTGAGTACGAATGCGATTGCACAGCCATCCCCGCGTCGGCCATCTCGCGGAGCTGGTCCCAGGTCATCTGACCGTCGGAGCCGACCGTCTTGGTGATGACAAAGAACGTGCCGGTCAGGCCGCGGTCGGCAAGTATCGGAAAGGCCACTTCGTAGTTGTCGAGCCCTCCGTCGTCGAACGTCAGCGCGACCGGGTTCTCGGGCAACGGCTTCAGACCGGCCATGGCGAGATACGCATCGGCCAGAGTGACGGTGTGATAGCCGTTTTCGACCAGATAGTCCATCTCCTCGACGAAGTCGGGCGTGCGCACCGTGAGACCGTCGGCATAGGGACCGGCGGGCGGTGGCTCGTCGTCGACGTAGTGATACATGAGAACGGGCACGTTCACGGCGCCGGCGTCGCTCGGCAAGGGCGACGCCAGTGCAGCCAGTTCGTGCTCCGAGAACGGCCCGAAGCTCTGCACGCTGGCGACCTTCGCGCCCACTCCGAGAGAGCCGGCCTTGGCCGCTCCCTGGTGCGGATCGTAGCCGATCGCGAGGGTTACAGCCAGTACCACTACGAGTACCAGCATGAGAACCGTGAGGGCCGGGACCCGCGAAGGTCCCTGAGTATCGTGAGCAACCCGCGATCGGGTCATGACGAGGTGAGATCTCCGGCATGGAACCGCCGCGCCGCGGCGATATCCTTCTTGATTTGATCCGCCAGCCTGTCGGCGTCGGCAAACGCCCGCTGGCCGCGGATCCTCGACAGAAGATCGAGCGCCAGGTGAGAGCCGTACAGATCGCCGTTGTAGTCGAACAGCACCGTCTCGATGCGCACCTTGCGGTCGTGCTCGAAGGTAGGATTGGTGCCGACGCTGGTCACAGAATGGTAGACGCGATCATGATCGACCACCGAGCGGGTGACGTAGATGCCCAACCCGGGCAACGCCGCCTCGCGGCCGACCGACAAGTTCGCCGTCGGAGCCTCGAGGGTTCTTCCCCGCCGGGCCCCCGACACGACCTCGCCTTCGATGCGGTGCGGCCTCCCCAGCAAGCCAGTCACCTCGACGACCCGGCCCCGGCGCAAGAGTTCGCGGATGCGGGTGCTCGAGATGACCTCGCCGGAGTCCTCTACCAACTGGACGGGACTGACCCGAAAGCCGTGAGTCGAACCGTAGTCGGCCAGATGAGCAGGGGTGCCGGCCCCCTGGTGGCCGAAACGGAAGTTCTCGCCCACGAAGACCACCTTCGCGGCCAGATGATCGGAAAGCACGGCCCGGCAGAACAACTCGGGCGATAGGGAGGCGAATCGCCGGTCGAACGCGACGACCACGACTTCGTCGATGCCGAGGGCATCGAGCAGCTCGGCCTTGCGCTCGAGCGACGTCAGCATCCTCGGCGCCGAACGTGGACGCAGAACCGCATCAGGGTGCGGGTAGAAGGTCACGGCGGTCGACAACGCCCCCGAAGCCCTCGCCTGCGCGATCGTCTGCGACAGGATGAGCTGATGCCCGCGGTGCACGCCGTCGAACACGCCTATGGCGACGACTCTACCCTCCGGGGGAGCATCGATCACCTCGTCGAGCGTTCTGTAGAGCTTCATACTCACACCGACCCCGCGAAAACGACCAGAGGGCGCGACACGGCATCTGTGGCAGCTGTGTCGACACGCTCGTAGATCGCGAGCAGCCTGTCCTCCCCATACACGCGAAACCGAGGCCAGGGCGCGTGCGCCAGCTCGTTGCCGTTGGCCACCCGTCGGGCCTCTACGGCGCCGGCATCGTGCCGCGGCAAGAATGCGAGAGCCTCGTCGAGGGTCAACACCCCCGGTCGCGATCCAAGGTACTGCTCAGGCGTGAGCTCGTCGGGTGAAAGGGCGTCCGCCACACAGAACGGGCCTATGCGCGTGCGCCTGAGAGCACACGCGTACGCTCCCGCCCCCGTGGTCGCGCCCGAAGCCTCGGCCAGCACGCGCGCGTAGGTGCCGCTGCCCGTCAGTGCGAGCAGACGGGCGGTCTGGGCCGCCTCGTCGAATGAGACGAGGCTCAGATCGTAGACGGTCACTTCTCTCTCGGGAGTCTCGGCCGTCTCGCCGCGGTGAGCCTTCTTGTAGAGCGCCTCGCCGTCGACCTTGACGGCCGAGGTGAGAGGCACGCGCTGGCGTATGCGCCCGCGCAGGCCGTCGAGCGAGTGGAGTACCTGTTCGGCCGTCACCCGCCCGCCGGTAGAGGTGATCTCGCCGGTCGGATCGGCCGTCGAAGAGACCGCGCCGTACTGCACCGTGAGGTCGTACTCCTTGGGCAGTCCCATGAGGAGGTTGGAGATGCGCGTGGCTTGACCCACCAACACGACCAGCAACCCACTGGCGAACGGATCGAGCGTGCCGGCATGTCCCACTCGGGCGCCAACCCCGCGTCGAGCGGCGCGCACCATGTCGAAGCTGGTAGGACCT
>JAKAHF010000490.1 GCA_021815245.1 Actinomycetes bacterium | reverse complement strand
CCAGGCCTGGTACTCCTCGCCGGCCGCCTTAAGCTTGGCGACGCTCGCCTGCACGTCGGGATCGGCCCAGCGCATCATGTAGCCGGGACCGGCGACGACCTCGACCATGTCGAGAGGTGAGGTGAGCTTGGCGAACCCGCTCATGCCTTTGACGGTGCGGGGCAGCCAGACATGCAACAGATAGTCGGTGGGGTCGTCGATCAGCAGGTCGTACTCATCGGCCTGCATCCACTCTTTCTCGTTGTACTGAAAGCCGGCGATGTGCGGGACCCCGTGGCCGGGCCAGCTCAGCACTTCGACCTCGAGGGTCTCGAAGGCTCGAGCCGGGATGGCCGCGAAGACGGGCGCGATGAGAGAGTCGGCCTGCAGCGTTCGGTTGCACTCAAGCCATGCCTCCGCCGACAGGGCGTAGTTGTGCATGGCTTCGTAGGGGGTGATGCCTTTGACGGTCGCAGGGTAGAGACCGGCGAGCACGCACACCGGCACCCGATCGGGCTCACCCTCGAGGAGGATGGCCTTCTTCAGCCGGGTGGCACGGGCCCGATACTCCTCGGCGGCCTGCGGGCTGGCGAACTCCAGCCCGGGGTTGACGAACGCGTTCCACCGCGCCGCGAGTTTCTCGTCGGGGGTCAGCTGCGACCAGGGCCGCTCGCTGCCGGTCATCTTACGCTACTCCCACCGTCTGCTTGGCAAAAGCGACAGCAGCCATGGCGTCGTCGCCGTAGGCGTCGGCACCGGTGTACTTGCGTACGGTGTCGTCCATCTGGCCGCCGCCGATGATGATCTTGAGTTCAGGGCTGCGCAGTCCGGCGGCTTCCACCTGCTCGATGGTCGACTTCATGGAGTCAAACGCCACCGAGAGGAATCCGGAGAGGGCAAGTACCTGGGGCTTGTAGTCGGCCACGGCTTTCACGAAGGTCTCTTCCGGCTGATCGATGCCGAGGTCGTGCACTTCAAAGCCGTTCACTTCGAGCATGAAGCCCACGATGTCTTTACCGATGTCGTGGATGTCGCCGCGGACGGTACCGAGCACCACGATGCCGAGCTTCTTGGTCTGATCGGTCTTCGCGGCCAAGAGCGGCTTCAAGATGTCGCCGATCTTGCGCAGCATCTCACCGCTCATGATGAGTTCAGGCAGGAAGTAGGTGCCTTCCTGGTAGCGGGTACCCACCACCTGCATGGCTTCGCTCGAGAGATCGAGGATCTTGTTGGGGTCTTCACCCTGGGCGAGAAGCTCATCGACGATGGCGAGAGCTTCTTTCTCTTTCATGTCGGCCATGGCTTCGACGAGTTTGTGCATCTGCTCCTCCTTTTGTTGTTGCCCCCCGGCGGCGCCGGTTAGCGTGCGATATGTACGGACTCTCCGTGGACGTCGTGAGCCGCCTCCATGACGGCTTCAGCCAACGTAGGATGCGCATGGATAGTCTCACCCAACTTTGTGACCGTCATGCCGGTCTGAAGAGCGACCGCTATCTCATGGATCACGTCGGTGACGTGTGGACCCATCATATTAGCGCCGAGTAGCAGGTCCGTGTTCTTGTCGGCGATGAGTTGCACGTAGCCGGCTTCCTCGCCCATGGCGATGGCCTTGCCCAGTGCTGAGAAGCGATAGGTGCCGGTGACCGGCTCGAACCCGTTCTCCGCGGCCTGCTCCTCGGTCAGACCGACGCTTGCCACCTCGGGATGTGTATAGGTACACGACGGCGTGTAGCGCAGGTCGCGCATGCGCAGATCGGCGCCCGCCGGCGCAAGGGCATTGTCGACCGCCACGAAAGCCTCGTGCGAGGCGACGTGAGCGAGCATCATGCCGCCGTTGACATCGCCGATGGCGTAGACGCCCTGGAGGTTGGTCTCGAGGTACTCGTTGACGACCACGAAGCCCCGCCCGTCGACCTCCACACCGGCCTCTTCGAGACCGATGTCCTTGCTGTTGGGCCTGCGCCCGACCGAGACCAGCAGCTTCTCGGCTTTCAGGTCGGAACCATCGGAGAGCTTGGCGACCACATACCCGTCACCATACTCGGAGATACTCTCGACCTTGGTCTTGAGCAGCACCTGGATGCCCTTCTTGCGGAACACCTGCTGAAACTGCTTCGCCAGTCGGTTGTCCTCGAGGGGCAGCATCTGGGGCATCATCTCGACCATGGTGATCTGTGTGCCCAGTTCCGCGTAGAACGAGGCGAACTCGCAACCGATGACCCCGGCGCCGACGATCAGCATCGACTCGGGGATCGTGCGTAGCTCCATCGCGCCGGTCGAAGTGAGGATCGACGGATGAGCGAAATCGAACATGGGCAGAAGCACAGGCTCCGACCCAGTCGCGAGAATGATCGTGTCGGCGGTGAGGGTCTCGGTCGAACCGTCGGCCTTGTCGACAACGACGTTCGGCAACGCACCGCCGGCCGGAGCCGAAAGACGCGCGGTGCCGCGCACTAGGTTGACCTTGGCCTTCTTGAGCAACACCTCGACGTTGCCGCGGATCTGCTCGATGACCCGCTCCTTGCGGTCGACCATCTTGTTCAGATCGGGCGCGACATCCCCCGCCACCGCGAAGCCATACTCCTCGCCGCTGCGCGCCTTGTCGAGCGCGTCGGCACTGGCCAGCAGTGTCTTCGCCGGGATGCAGCCGCGGTTCAGGCAGGTGCCGCCGACCTGGTCCTTCTCGACGAGAGTGACGGTCGCGCCATGACGGGCGGCGCGCAGCGCCGCCACGTAGCCACCGGGGCCACCGCCGATGACGATCATGCTGGGAGCCGTCTCGCTCATTGCGCGTCCGCCATCGCGATGATCTCGGGGATAATCTCTTCCTTGCCGATCGCCATCACGTGTACGCCGTCGCAGACTTTGTTCTTGCGCAGGAAGGCTATGTGCCGCGCGGCGATCTCCATGCCCTTCTTGATCTGCTCTTCCTTGGCGACACTCCCCAGTTCCTCGAGCAGGGCGTCAGGAACGAAGATGCCCGGAACGGCGCGATTCATGTACTTGGCCATGCCCACGCCGGTGAGCACCACGAGGCCCGCCATCATCTTGACGTTGGTGCCTGCCGTGATCTTGCGGGCGTCTTCCATGAAGCGCTGGAAGTTGTCCATGTCGTAGACGGCCTGCGTCTGGAAGAAGTCGGCGCCGGCCTCGACCTTGCGGGCGAACTTGTACATCTGCGGCTCGAGCGGATCGGCCTCGGGAGTGACGACCGCGCCGACGAAGAAGTCGGTCGCGCCT
>JAKAHF010000005.1 GCA_021815245.1 Actinomycetes bacterium | reverse complement strand
GACGGCCGTGTACTGCGGTTTCGCCATGAGCTACTGCAAGAGCGTGCCCTTCTGGAACACCGGCCTTCTGCCCTTCGTGTTCCTCATCATGGGTGTCGCCGACGGCCTGGCCTTGATCATGGGTGTCGGCCTCGTCACGGGCGACGAACTCATCGGCAGCGCCGAGTCGATCACCCGCATCCTGCTGATCGTGAACGCATTTCTGATCATCACCTATTTGGTCAACGCCAACTACCAGTCGACGGTCGCCGAGCTGTCGGTGAAGGAGCTCATCAAGGGGCATGTCGCGTGGGTGTTCTGGGGCGGCATCGTGCTCCTGGGCATCCTCGTCCCCCTCGTGATCTCGGTGGCGACCTACTTCGCCGACGCAGAGGCGGGCACCGGCCTGCTGATCCTGGCGATCATCTGCCACACCATTGGAGCCTTCTCGCTGAAATACGGCGTGCTCAAGGTGGGCATCTACCGGCCGCTGCTACCCAAAGCTCACGCCTACTAGACGCTGCGTGTTGAGGAGACACTGACATGGCAAGAGAAGTCGTACTTACCACATGCAAGAGTTGCCACGGCGGCTGCGGCGTCAAGGTCACCAAGGAAGACGGCGTCATCGTCAAGATCGAAGGCAACTACGATTCCCTGACCAACGGCACCATGTGCTCGAAGGGCATTTCGAGCATCCAGCACATCGACAACCCCTACCGCATCAAGTACCCCATGAAGCAGGTGGGCAAGAAGGGCGAAGGCAAGTGGAAGAGGATCTCGTGGGACGAGGCCCTCGACACCGTGGCCGAGAAGATGAAGGCCGCCATCGCCGATCCGGGCCCGCAGAGCATCGCCATCTCGCAGGGCACCGGCCGCGGCTACAACCGCTACACCATGCGCATGGCCCGCTCGCTCGGCACCGGCAACGCCATCACCCCCGGCTATGTCTGCCACAGCCCGCGCCTCGGCCTCTACGCCCTGGTGGTCGGCTACGGCCGTCTCTACTGCGACTACCACGGCTGGGGCGGGGAATTCCCCAAGACCCAGATCATGTGGGCCAAGCAGCTGGAGATCTCGAGCGCCGACTCTGAGATGTGCTACTGGTACATGCGGTCGCTCGACTACGTGAAGAACCTCATCATCATCGACCCGCGCGCAAGCGCCTACGCGACCCGCGCCAACCTGTGGATCCAGCCCCGTCCGGGCACCGACTGTGCCCTCGCCCTCGGCATGATGAACGTCATCTTCGAGGAAGAGCTGTGGGACAAGGAGTTTGTCGACAACTGGACCTTCGGCTTCGACGAACTGCGCGAGCGCGCCAAGGAGTTCACTCCGAAGAAGGTCTCTGAGATCTGTTGGATCCCCTCCGAGGACGTCGTGACCGCCGCCCGCATGTATGCCATCGACACGCCGGGCACCATCCAGGTCGGCAGTTCGCTCGAGCGCCAGGCCAACTGTGGCCACACCCTCCGCGCCATCACCTGCCTCATGGGCCTCACCGGCAACATCGAGCGCCCGGGCAGCATGGTCAGTTGGGTGCTCCCCGACACCGGCCTCATCGAGGACTTCAACCTCGAGCTGCCGATCACCGACGAGATGAAGAAGAACATCATCGGCGGCGACCGCTTCAAGATGGGCGCCACGCGTACCTGCAACCCCGACACCATGGTCAAGCGGATCCTCGAGGGCAAAGCCCCGGTCAAGGTCTGGTTCAGCGTGGGCGGCCAGCAGATCGTGCACATGGCCAACACCAACGAGGTCGTGAAGGCCATCGAGCAGGTCGAGTTCATGTGCCACACCGACCTGTTCATGGGCCCCATGGCCGAAGCCGCCGACATCGTGCTGCCGGCGGCCCACTGGCTCGAGCTCGACGACGTGTACGACATGCATCCGCGCTTCATGATCGAAGCCCACAACAAGGTCGTCGACCCGCCCGGCGAGGCCAAGTCCGACGCCTGGATCTTCAACGAAGTCGGCAAGCGCGTCGTCCCCGACAAGTGGTGGAAAGACGACTACGAGATGCTCGACTACCAGCTGCGCCGCGGCAAGGGCAAGGACGGCGGCCCGCTCAAGTGGAAGGACTTCAGCGAGCGCCTCATCAGCGGCTGCTGGGGCCCCGACCAGGTGTACTACAAGTACAAGACCGACTTCTGGCGCGAGGGCGGTGGCTTCCCGACCCCGTCGGGCAAGTTCGAATTCCACTCGAACCACCTGGAGTCTCTGGGATACGACCCGATCCCGGTCTTCAACGAGCCGGGTGAAAGCCCCTACTCCACGCCCGACCTGTTCAAGGAATACCCGGTTGTCATGAGCTCGGGCTACCGCCAGCCGTTCTACTTCCTGGGCCAGTACCGCAACATCCCGTGGCTGCGGAGCTTCATGGAGTTCCCGACCTGCCAGCTGCATCCCGAGACCGCGGCGCTCTACGGCGTCGAAGATGGCGACATCATCTGGATCGAATCGCCGCGCGGCCGTATCCGGCAGAAGTTGCGCACCTTCCCGGGCATCAAGAAGGGCGTGCTCATGGCGACGGCCAACTGCTTCTATCCCGAGGAGCCGGCCAAGGGCTACCACGGCGTGTTCATCAGCAACCCCAACGTGCTGACGAGCAACAACCACCTCGACCCGATGTACGGCTCGCCCGACCTGACCTGTCTGCTCTGCAAGGTCTACAAGGCCAAGGACGAGGAACTGACCGAGGAAGTGTTCCGCAGCGAGGAATACGGCTTCGTGCCGCAGAGTATCGGCTCGACCGAACCGAAGAACCCCAAGAAGGAAGACTAGATCCCGACAACGCGTGCGCTCGAGACGGGAGCGCCGCCCAATGAAAAGACACCCCGGGCCGGCTTTCGCCGGCCCGGGGCCGTTGTGACGGAGATGACCACCAAGCAGACGCGCGAGCGCCGCCCGGTTACGGTTTCAGTGGATATCTGTCTATCGGCACATCCTCGGTGAATACCACCATCTCACCGTCGACGTCCCTGAGGAGGATCCATTTGAGCCAGTTGGCGTCGTCGCGCTTGGGATAGTCTTCGCGCAGGTGCCAACCTCGCGACTCCCGGCGCACGAGCGACGTGCGGAAGAACATCTCGGCGCTGTTGACCATCGCTCCGGCTTCGTTGCAGGCCGATAGGTAGTGCCAGTCCTTGGCGTGCAGTCGCGGCAACTCAGCCTTCAGCGCCAGCACCCGTTCGAGGGCCGCGCCCAGCCGCGCTTCGCTCTTGTAGAGGGTGTTGCCGACAGGCTGCATGATGTCCTGTATCGCACGGATCATCTCCGGCGGCTCCATGCCGCCCTTGACCTGCATGGGGGCGAAGATGCGCGCCTTCAGCGCTTCGACCTGGTCGGCGTCGACCTCGGGGTCGCCGGCGGCACCAGACCCCTCCGCGCCGGCCATTCCTGCCACGTACGCCGCCGCGGCCGGACCGCCGCGCATGGCCATCCACATGGCGCCCATCATCCCGCCGCCGCGCATGCGGCCGGGAGGCGCCGGCACCGCTCCGGCCCAGGCCGAACCCGCCGCGGCCACGTCGCCCACCGCGTAGAGACCGGGCACTGTCGTTGCCATTTGGTGATCGACCCGTATGGGCGAATGCTCGCCGATGAACCCCGGGATCACCTCCTGCATCGGGCCGGGGTTCTTGCTCGCGGCCATGGCCTTGCCGATGGTGAGCGCCCAGAACCTGGTGGTGATGGGACGCACCGCCACGCCGTCGCTGTGGAAGGCCTTCTCGCTGAACTTGGCGATCTCGTTCTCGGGCATGTTGGCATAGACGGGGCCCTCGCCGGCCAGCATGGTCTTGTAGAAGGCGGCCACCTCTTTGGAACCCAGATCGGCCTCGATCACCGGGCGCACCGCCTTGGAGATATTCTCGCCCCTGGCGTTGTAAAGCACATTCTCGGCGCCCTGGCACACCTCTTTGGTGTCGGCGAACACCCAGTTGATGAAGCTTCCGAACTCCGCGTTGCGCATCTCGGCCCCCGCGCGATAGGCGGCCGCGATGCCGTCGCCCCGCCCACTGGCCCAGCGGCGCATGAGCTTGTAGTTCTGACAGCCGTTGGCAAGAATCACGGCTTTGGCCTTGATGGTGTAGAAGGTGCCGTCGATGACACTGAAACCCACCGCTCCCGCGATCCGGTCGCCGTCTTTGACGAGGTCGACAATGGCCACGTGATCGACGAACTTGACCTTGTGCTTGCGCGCGAAACGCAGCATGCTCTCGGTGATATCTTGCTCGCAGAGCGCCATGCGCCATGGCATGGTGCCGGCGTAACGGACATAGGTGTAGCTGCCGTCAGGCTCGTGAAAGACTGTGCAGCCCCAGGTCTCGATGCGCTGAAGCACCCCATACATCTCCGAAAGAAAGCCACGCAGTAGCTCCTGGTCTTCGAGGTAGCAGCCCACCTGCTCGACCCGGAACTTGAACATCTCCTCGATGCCGTCCTCGGGCGCGAGAAAGGCCAGGTTGCCGCCACCTTTGTTGGCTTTGCCCCCGAAGCCCGGCGAGCACTTGTCGACCACGAGCACCGCCATGTCGGGCGCGGTCTCCTTGATGCTGATCGCCGCTGTCAGACCGGCGATGCCGCCGCCGACCACCAGCACATCGGTGGAGAGCACTTTGCCGAGAGATTCCAGTGTAGTCATGTCGTCATCCTCCTCAGATGACCGGGGGCCAGTAGTTGCCCTCGTAGTCGGGGATGACCTTGATGCAGCCGTCGGGACACGACAGCTCGCATTTGTTGCACTCCACGCAGTCCTCGGGGTAGGCGACGATCGGTCGCCGCTCCTCCGCATCCCATCTGAAGACGTTCACGAAACAGGCGTCGAAGCAGTTGCGACAACCTTCGCAACAGTCGAAGTCGATCTTGATGGTATTCACTCACGGCCTCCTTTGCCGGCCCGCTCGAGAGCGCGGGGCCACAGCTTCTCTTGAATGTAGCGCAGGCCGATCAAGGCCACCTCGAGATCCTCAGGCGGCCGGCCCACGCCGCCTACGCCGATCGCCCCGATGCACGAAGGCTTGAAGGGAGGCTGGGCTTCGCCGACGGGCGCCGTCTGTTCCAGTTCCGTCGGGTCGAAGATGGCCACTCCCCCGGGAATGGACGTCCCGCCGGGACAGAACTCGTCGAGCGTCTTACCCCGCTCGGCCAGCATCGCCGCCGCGTCGTCGTTGTTCTGCGCGCAGATGGCCGCCGTCCAGGCCTTAGTGATGGCCACCTCTCCGGGCAGTTGATGAGACGAGTCCATCTTGGCGAACGCTACCAGTTTGCCCCGTTCGTCGCAGATGGCGAAACCGCCGTGTTGCCAGTACTTCTCAGGATGTGCCCTCACTTCGGCCAGCATCGCCTCTATGGCGCCCTGGGCCTCTGCCAATCCTACGGAACCCTTGTAGTACACGGGTTCTCCTCGCTCTTCGGCTTAGTAACCTCTTAAGATAAGACCATTAAGCCCTCGCTGTCAATCGTGGTATGCTGAAACCATGTTCTTCGAGCACATAGCTGGCGAGCCGATCGAGCAGACGCGGGCGAGCGACAGCGCGCGGTCGTTCATCCGGTCGCTCATCTACACGGGCGAGCTCGGACCAGGTGACGCGCTGCCGCCCGAGCGTGAGCTGGCGGCCCGTCTCGGCATCTCGCGCATCACGTTGCGCGAGGCGCTCAAGACCCTCGAAGGTAGCGGCTACGTGGTCACCAGGGTCGGAGCCAAGGGCGGCACCCGGGTCGCCGACGTGCCGGCGTTGAAGCGGTGCTTCAACGAATGGGTACGCGGCCAGATGAACGAGTTGGAGAGTCTGCTCGAATTCCATCGTATCGTCGAGGGAGCGGTGGCATCACTGGCGGCCGAGCGACGCACCGAGGCCGATCTGGAGCGGTTGGAGCGCATGCGCATCCCCGCGAACCCGACGCGGTCGGAGGCGCTGAGGCATCACTATGGGTTTCACGAGGCCATGGGCGCCGCGACCCATAACAGCTTTCTCGAGAAGACCGTCGCGCGCATCTACCGGCAGATCTTCGTGCCGATCGACTACCTCATGGATAGGTCGATCGACGACTTTCGGGCCGAACACGACCGCATACTCGAGGCGGTACGCGACCGGGACTCGGCCCGCGCGACCGCCGAAGCCGCCGCGCATCTCGTCGGCCCGCGCATTTGGTGGAGTGTCATCGAGCGAGACGCCGACTGACAGTCTGCCGCTGCGCCGTCAGGCGCAGCCGGCGTGGTGGTCCCGCGCCGGTGGAGGGAGTTACTCGGGGCGCTCCGCGAATTCGACGAGGTTGCCCGAGTTGTCGAGAACGAAGGCACAGGGAGTGCCGTCATGCACGACGACGTCCCACACTACCTCGACGCCCTTCGCCTTCAGCTCCGACATGAGCGCGGCGATATCGGTCACGGCGTAGGCGACATGCTTGATGCCGTGGGTCATGAGGTCGGTCGCGGGGTGGCGACGTTCCTCGGGGAGCGACTTGGCGCCGGGTACGCAGAACAACTCGAGGACGAAATCGCCGTTCTTGACGAGCGCGACCTGGCCATGACCGTCGGGGATCTCGAGCTGACGCAGAAGCTCGAAGCCCAGCATGTCGCGATACCAGGCGATCGAAGCCTCGAGATCCGCGACGCTGATGCCCGCGTGATCAGGTGTGATCTTCATGTCAGCCTCCAACTTCTACGTCTGCCGCCACGGCCGGCCCGCCGCCGGTCGCCGCCGCCCAGCCGGTTTCCTTCAGAAAGGCCGAGAGCACCGCGCCGAAGACGAACACCCCGGTGGCGAGGAGATACGAGTACTTGAGCGATCCGAACGCGTCGGCCATGCGCCCGGCCAGGTAGGGGCCAAGCACCTGGGCTACACCCAGAAAGACTGTCACAAAGCCGAGCGATGCCGAAGCGAGCACCGGACCGAACTGGTCGCCACATCCTGCGCCCACCACCCCGGGCACGGCGATCGCTGTGAGACCGAAGATCAGGGCCGAGATCACCAGAACCGGCGTGGTCGGCCACAACGCGAACAGTGCCGCGGCGACGCCCTGCAACAGGCAGTTGACGGCGATGGCCCTGCCCCTGCCGATGCGATCGGAGACGCTGCCCCATATGACCCCGCAGAAGATGCTGCCCACGCCGAGCACTAGGAAGAGGTTGCCGGCCGAGGCGCTGCTCATGCCCACATCGGCGATGAGCCGCTTCTGAAAGAACGTGAAGTAGATCATGTAGGCGAACCCGAAGGCGAAGTACACGAAGCCCAGGTGCCAGGCATACCGCGAGCGGAGAACCGAGCGCATCGTAACACTCGGCCGTGCCTTGGGAGCCGACGAGACAGTCGACCAGCGATCGAGCGTCGACTGCATGGCGGCGACCGCACCTTGTTTCGGTTGAGAGCCGAGGGGATCGGTCTGCCATATGGAGTCGCGCACCACAGGACCGGTGCGCTTTGGACGGTTGCGCTGCACCACGAACGTGAGCACGCCCACCACGCAGGTCAGGGCCGCGAAGAAGTACCAGGCCGCGCGCCAACCATCGGCGCCGCCGCCCGCGATGATGCGGGGCACGATCGGTCCGGTCAACACGAGGGCCAACGAGGAGCCCGAGCTGACCAACCCCGAGGTAAGGCCGCGCCGGCTCACGTCGAACCAGGCCGACATGAGGGCCACCGACGGCACCAGCACCATGCCGGCCCCGAGTCCGGTGATCAGACGGGCCGCGGCTGCCATCACCACACCGTCGGCGAAGCCGGTCATCAGCATGCCGCCGGCAGCCACGAGCGAGCCGATGCCGACGACGAGGCGCGGACCGAAGCGCGAGGCGAGCATACCGCCGACGGCGGCCATCAACATGTAGCCGCCGAGGTTCCACGACGCGAGAGAACCGGCCGAAGCGGTGCTGATGTCGAGCGCTTTCTGCATGGCCGGCAGCACGGCACTGTAGCCGAAACGTCCGAAGCCGATAGCCCCGAAGACGGCCAAAAAGCCCATGCCGACGACCACCCAGCGGTACCAGGGGCGGCTTGTCAGAGGTGAGTTGCTGCCGTGGAGGGCGAGTCTTCTCGACCCGCCCTCCACAGAGGAGTGCTTAGTTCGAGCCACCTAGCGTGACGTGCATTCCGCGGTCGGATTGGACCCGCTGGCGGCACCCAGGCGGAAGGCCTGCAGGTTGACGTCGATGGCCTTCGCCGGAACTGCCTTGCGGATGACGGTCTCCCAGGTCTCGGGAGCGAAAGGCAATGACGGCGACATGGCGCCGAGCATGGCCACGTTGGCGGCCTTGACGGTGCCGGCCTGCGCGGCGAGGGCGTTGGCGTCGACACACTGGGTGTTGGGCCAAGCGTCCTTGATGCGACGGTCGATCTCGGCCGGGTAGGTCGCGAGACCCGCCGACACCGGGCTGGGGTTCACGCGCAGGGCGTTGTAGACGAGCACGCCGCCCGGCTTGAGCCAGTTGACGTAGCGCAGGCCTTCGAGGGCCTCGAGCGCCATGAGGATGTCGGCGGTGCCGGGTGATACCAGCGGCGACCACACCTTGTCACCGAAGCGGAAGTGGCTGGTCACGCTGCCGCCGCGCTGGCTCATGCCGTGCACTTCGCTCTGTTTGACGTCGTAGCCCTCTTCCATGGCGACGTGGCTGAGCACGAAGCTGGCCAGAACCACACCCTGGCCGCCTACGCCGGTGAGGAGAACGTTCATGGTTGGACGGGCGGTCATTGCGACACCTTCCCTTCGGCCGGCGCAGTAGGCGTAATGGCGCCCTCTTTGCAGAGCTGCGAGCACACGCTGCAACCGTTGCAGTCGGAGGCGATGATCTCGACCTTGCGGTCGCCGTTCTCGTCTTCATAGAGATTGAGGGCGCCGCACCCCGCCATCAGGCAGCGCTTGCAGCCGATGCACTTGTCGGCATCGATCTGATAGGGCGGGCGTTTGATCTTGTACTCGAGCACGCAGGGGAATTTGGCGATGACCACCGACATCTCGTCGGCCGCCAATTCCTCTTTGAAGACCTTCTCGAGCTCAGCGAGGTTGTACGGATCGACCTGGGTGACCCGCTTGATGCCGAGCGCATTGATGAGGGCGGGCAGGTCGACCGACTGCGACGGTTGGCCGAGCAGGGTCTTGCCGGTGCCCGGGTTGTCCTGGCCGCCGGTCATGGCCGTGGTCGAGTTGTCGACGATGATGTTGAGGGTCTTGCCGCCGTTGTACACGGTGTTCATGAGCGACGTTATGCCCGAGTGGTAGAACGTGCTGTCGCCGATGATGGCGACGGGCTTATTGCGCACGTCTTGAGGTTTGTCGGCCGGAGCCTCGATGACCTTGGACATGCCGTGCGCCATGCTGATGCTCGCTCCCATGCAGGTGCTCGCGTGGCAGGAGTTGAACGGCGGGAGCGCGCCCATGGTGTAGCAGCCGATATCGCCGCTGACGAAGACCCGCAGCTTCTTGAGCACGGTGAAGACACCGCGATGCGAGCAGCCGGGACAGAATGTCGGGGGCCGCTGAGGCAGATCGGTCGGGGCTGGGGCCAACTCGCCGAGCAGGTCCTCGTTCACCCCGGGGACGCCGGCCTTGTGTAGCGAGGCCGCGATCGATCGGGCGTTGAGCTCGCCCAGCAGCGTGTTCAGTTCCTTGCCGCCGTCGATCTTGATACCCATGACCCGAACCGCTTCTTCGATGAACGGATCGAGTTCCTCGACCACGTACAGCTTGTCAACCTTAGCGCGGAAGTCGGCGACCATCTTCTTGGGCAGCGGATAGCTCATGCCGATCTTCAAGAAGCTCGCGCCCGGGATAGCCTCGCGGCAGTACTGGTAGATGACGCCCGAGGTGATGATGCCCACACGGGTGTCGCCCATCTCGACCCGGTTGAACGGGCAGTCCTCGGCATACTCGGCGAGATCGAGCACGCGCTGCTCGACCACGACGTGACGATCGATGGCATTGCCGGGCATCATGAGGTACTTGTGCGGGTCGCGCTTGAGGTCGATGTTGGGCGGGAAGAGCTTGCGGTCGCCCATCTTGACGAGGCTCTTCGAGTGCGAGGTGCGGGTCGTCGTGCGGAAGAGCACGGGAGTATCAAAACGCTCGGAAAGGTCGTACGCGGCAACCATGAAGTCCTTGGCCTCGCCACTGTCGCTCGGTTCGAGCACGGGGACACGCGCGAACTTGGCGTAATTGCGGTTGTCTTGCTCGTCCTGCGAGCTGTGCATGCCGGGGTCATCGGCCGACACGACCACGATGCCTCCCTCGAGGCCCACGTAGGCCGACGAGAAGAACGGGTCGGCGGCAACATTCAGACCGACGTGCTTCATGCACACGAGCGCCCGGCCGCCGGCCATCGACGCGCCCACGCCCACTTCCATGGCCACCTTCTCGTTCGGTGACCACTCGCAGTAGACATCCTTGTAGTCCGCCATCACCTCCAGGATCTCGGTGCTCGGCGTGCCCGGATAGGCTGCCGCCACCTTCACTCCCGCCTCCCAGGCACCGCGGGCGATCGCCTCGTTGCCGGAGAGAATCTCGACTTCGACTTCCGCTGGTGACTCTACTGTTTCGGTTGCCATATTTCTGCAGCCTCCTAGCTCAGGGGGTTGTGGGCTCGCTTGTAGCGCGCATACCATTCCATGCGGTCGAGGGCGAGCGCGGCGGAGCGGGCCGAAGAGAGAACGATCGGCCTATATCGCTTGCCGTAATCGAACACCGAGCCGCGGATGGGCATGTCGGGCACGTTGATGATGGGCTTGCCGGTCTTTTCCATAAGGTCGGCGATGAGCGCCATGAGGTCGTTCTCCCAGGCGGTCAGCGTGAGGAACTCCCCAAGAGCACCAATCTCGCGGTCGCCGCCGGCGCTGGTCGGAATGCCGAGCACCGACATCATGATGATCGCGTCGACGGCGTCGCATTCGGCCACTCCCTTGAGAATCTGGGGCATGACGTCTCCACCGGCCGAAGCCACGGTGTCGAGCGGGTTCTGCTTGCTCCAGAAGGGAGGAAGCAGCGGATCGAACGAAGCGTACAGCTCGGCGGGGAGCTCGGCCAGTCTCAGACCGTGCCTCGCCACCTCGTCGGCGGCCATGACACCCGCACCGCCGCCTTGGGTGATGATGGCCACCCGCCTGCCGGGCCGGAGTGGCAGGTAGGCCATGCACGTGCCGAGGTCGACGACCTCGTCGACCGACGTGCAGGCCACGACGCCCGACTGCCGGGCCGCCGCTTCCCAAACCGCCGCGTTGCCGGCCATGGCCCCGGTGTGAGACGAGGCGGCCTTGCTGCCGAACTCGGTCAGACCCGTGCGCAGCACCACTATGGGCTTCACAGCCGTGGTGCGCTTCGCGATATCCATGAACTTCCTGCCGTCGTCGATACCCTCGACATACATCATCACGCAGGTGGTGTTGGGGTTGTCGCGGAGGTAATCGACTATGTCGATGGCGCCCGTCTGGGCTTCGTTGCCCACACTGGCGGCCTTGTCGATGCCGATGCCTCTCCGCGAGCAGGCGTTGGAGATGGAGGTCACCATGTTGCCCGACTGGGAGATGAAGCTGAGGGTGCCCTTCGGCGGATGCAGCTTGACGAAACCAACCGCGTGCAGATTCACCTCGTTGGAGATGAGACCCATGCAGTTGGGACCCATCAGGGTGATGCCCCCGTCGGTAGCGATGCGGGCGATCTCACGCTCGGCCTCAGCGCCCGCCTCACCGGTCTCTGAGAATCCGGCCGCGATGGCGATCGCTGCCTTGACTCCCCGGCGTCCGCACGCCTCGAGCATCGGCGCCACCTGGTTGCCACCAACGGCGAGCAGAGCCAGATCGGGAGCTTCGGGCAGGTCTTCGACGCTCGTGTACGCCTGCTGACCGAACACTTCGCCGCCCTTGGGGTTGACCGCGTAGAGCTTGCCGGTGAAGCCACCGTCGAGGACGCTCTTGAACGCCGAACCGCCCCACTTGCTCACCTCGCCGGAGGCGCCCACGAGCGCCATCGACTTGGGGGCAAGGAGCGCCTGGAAGTCGCGGGTGAAGGTCGACCGCTCCGGCTCTTTGGCAGCGTCGGGCGACAGGATGATGAGGGCGTCGGCCGCGATGGGCCGGCCACCCTGGACCAAGACCGGATTGACGTCGATCTCGGCGATATTGGGATGATCGACGGCCATCTGACCGATCGCCTGGATGATCTTCGACAGCGCGGCACGGTCGACCGGAGGATAGCCCCTGAATGAGCCGAGGAGCTTCTTGGCCTTGATGAGCTCAGGAAGCTCGGCCGCTTCGAGATCGCTGACAGGAGCGACGGCGAGAGCCACGTCACCCAGGGCCTCGGTGAGCACACCGCCGACACCGAACGCCACAACGGGGCCGAAAGTCGCGTCGCGCTTCATGCCGACCATCAACTCGCGGTTGCTCTGCACCATCTGCTCTATCAGAACAGCGTCGAGCGCCCCACCTGCCCGCTGCTCGAGAAGGCGGTAGGTCGAGGCGACGGCCTCGGCGCCCTCGACTCCCAGAACCACCAGCCCGGCTTCTGTCTTGTGATGGATCTCAGAACCGATGCCCTTCATCACCAGCCGGCCCCCGATCCGCTCGGCGGCGGCCAGTGCCTCCGTCTCACTCTTCGCGAGCGCGCCCGCCGGCACGGGGATGCCGTAGGCGGCGAACAACGATTTCGATTGCCATTCGTCGAGCGCCGAAGCCCCTGCCTCCAGGGCCGTGTTGATCAGTGCGGCCGCTTCGTTTCGGTCAAAAGCATGTCCCTGCGCGTCCATGGCTCTTTCCCCTGCCTGTCTCGTGTTTGCGCGACGACCGGCCCTGCGGCCGGCAATGGACCGGCCCCGATCTCGCGTTGCCGGTCCATATGATAACTCTTTATACCTATAGATGGAAGTGCACTGACTCCGTCAGACGAGTCTCAGACCGTGCAACGCAACACGTACAGACCGTCGTGCTGGCTGTCGACGAAGATGTTCCCCCGGTCGTCGACCACGATATCCTCAGCCGTTCCCATGAACGGGCCCTTGACCAAGTCGCCGGCCTTGCTGTTGAACTTGGTGTCTTTGGGGTCGGGCGGGATGAAGTAGGCGATCTCCCTGGGCACATACGGGTCGCTGATGTCGTACACGCGCAGCCCCGCATGGAAGTACGCGCAGTAGATGCGGTCCTGCCGGTCTTCGAACCAGGGCTGGTAATGCGGCTCGTGGATGTTGTGCGGCCCGAACGGGCCGGCTCCCCAGCCGGGCACTTCGTTGAAGTTCTTGTAGGGGTAGCCCTCGGGTACTTCTGGGTACGGAAAGATCGAGACGAGCGTCGGATCTGCGGGATCGGAGATATCGACCATGCCGATGAAATTGAGGGGCTGAGGCACCTTCACCTGCTCGGGAGAGTAGACATGAAAACGCTCGCCCTCGCTGGTCATGATCGCGTAGTCGCGCCCCGACATGGGCAGGACCGTGTGGCAGCGGGCGCCGCTCAATTTGCCCGCGAAGGGCGGGTGATGCCGGAGTTGTCCGATGAGCTGCGGCGTCGAGATGTCGGATATGTCGAGGATGACCATGCCGGCCCCACCGTAGCTCACGTAGCAGAGGTCGCCCTTGGGGTATGCCGG
>JAKAHF010000489.1 GCA_021815245.1 Actinomycetes bacterium | reverse complement strand
GAGAGCGAGTTTGACATCATGATGGACACCGACGACATCATCGGTTTTAGCTCTTATACGAAGGGTTTGGAGATTCTCGCCAAGTACGGGGTGCAGTTCTAGGAAAGTTCGAACGATGGCTTTCTACGAAGAAATCGGCCGTTGGGGGGACGCCACCGCTCTCGTCACGGAGCAAGGCGCGTGCATGACGTATGCTGCACTTGCGGATGCGGCCGACGGGTTCGGGTCCCATCTCGGTGGCCGGGGGCTCGGCTTTCTCCTCGCCCAGAACAACCCTGAGTCAGTCATCGGGTACCTCGGTTTCCTGCGCTCCGGAACGCCGACCGCGTTGCAGTCTGCGGCTCTCCACCCGGAACTTCTGGCGGGCCTCCTCGACGCCTACCGGCCGCACTATGTCTGGCTGCCGCGGGATCGGGCCGGAGAGGTCGCAGGCGGGAAGGAAGTCTTCGCGCTTGGCCAACATGTCCTGCTGGCCACCGAGGCCCCGGCGCTTGTTCCCCACGAGGACCTAGCCCTGCTCGTCAGCACCTCCGGTAGCACCGGCAGTCCGAAATGGGTTCGCCAGTCGTACAGGAACCTGGCATCCAACGCCGATGCTATCGCCCGGTATCTGGAAATACGCTCGATCGATCGGCCGATCACGTCGCTGCCGATGAGCTATGTATTCGGTCTCTCAATCATCAACTCACACCTGTTGTGCGGCGCTTCAATCGTTCTAACGAACAGGAGCCTCGCGGAGAAGGGGTTCTGGGACGCGCTGAAGGAAGGGAAGGCGACCTCGTTCTCGGGCGTGCCGTACGCATTCGAGATGCTCAAGCGCCTGCGCTTCGGCCGGATGAATCTTCCGAGCCTCAAGGTGGTCACTCAGGCTGGGGGCAAACTGAATGCCTCTCTCGTGCACGAGTTCGCTACCCTGTGCTCGGAGAAGGGCATCAAGTTCTTCGTAATGTACGGCGCGGCGGAAGCCACCGCGCGCATGTCGTACCTGCCGCCGGACGTCGTTATCGAGAAGCCCGATAGCATCGGCATCGCGGTTCCCGGTGGCGAGTTCTGGATCGAAGACGACAACGGGTGCACCCTCCGGCGACCCGGAGAGATCGGCGAGCTGATCTACCGGGGCGACAACGTAGCGCAGGGGTATGCAACCTGCCGCGAAGACTTGGCTCTCGGTGACCAGTGGGGCGGTGTGCTGCGCACCGGCGACTTGGCTCGCTTCGACGAGGAGGGGTGTTTCTACGTCGTCGGTCGCAAACGCCGCTTCATCAAGGTGTTTGGCAACCGGGTGAACCTCGAGGAAATCGAGCAGCATGTTCGCAAGCAGGGGATCGACTGCGCCTGCGGCGGCGAGGACGATCGGCTGCGAGTCTACATCAGTGACCCTTCCCGCAAGGAGACGGTCGCGGCCTTCGTTGAGCAGCTGACAAGGTTGCACCGTTCGGCGTGCGACGTGGTCGTCATCAAAGAGATACCGCGGAATGAATCCGGCAAAATCAGCTATGCAGTCCTTCCCTGATGCCAGCATGGCGAGCGGGGCGGCGCCGGGCGGGTCGGCCCTCGCGGAGGTGCTCAGCACGCCGCCGTACGGCATGGACACGGCCCACAAGCACGCCCTGTATCTCGGCGCCCTTGAGGAGCTCACGCGGCACCACTGCGAACATTGCCCCGCGTATCGGCGTGTCGTGAGCCTTTTGGGCTATGAACTTGGGAGCGCACGCCGGGTCGAGGACTTTCCGTTCATTCCGGTGCGGCTGTTCAAGGAGTTCGAACTGTTGAGTGTGGATCGGGCGGACGTGATCAAGACGATGACTTCGTCCGGGACTACGGGGCAGGCCGTCTCGAGAGTGTTCCTGGATCGCACCACGGCCACCAACCAGACGAAGGTCCTCGTCAAGATCGTGTCGTCTTTCACCGGTGGGAGGCGACTGCCCTTTCTGGTCGTGGACAGCCCGTCGGTCATCCAAGACAAGAAGCTTTTTTCAGCTCGCGGGGCCGGGATTCTTGGCTTCGCGATGCTTGGCCACGACGCCACCTACCTGCTGGACGAGAGCTTTCAGATCGATTTCGCTCGTCTCGAGGCATTCTTGGACCGGCATCGAGGCGAGAGAACGATGTTGTTCGGGTTCACCTTTATCGTCTGGGAGCACTTGTGCCAGGCGCTAATACGCACCGGACGGCGCCTCGAGATTGATGGCCTATTGATCCACGGCGGCGGTTGGAAGAAACTCGCGGCGATGGCCGTCGATAATGCCTGCTTTAAGGAGACCGTGCGCCAAACCACCGGAGTGGGCATTGTCCTCAACTACTACGGCATGATCGAGCAGACCGGGTCTGTATTCATGGAATGCGAGCGCGGACACCTGCACGCATCGGTCTTCTCCGAGGTGATTGTCCGCGACCCGGCCACCTTCTTGCCGCTGCCACCCGGCCGACCGGGTCTCCTTCAACTCGTGTCCCTGCTGCCGGCTAGCTACCCGGGCCATTCCATCCTCACGGAGGACCTCGGTACCATAATCGGTGTGGATGACTGCCCCTGCGGCAGGAAAGGGACGTACTTTCAGGTCCACGGCCGCGTGGAAAACGCGGAGATCCGAGGCTGTAGCGACACCCATGCTCCCACGCCATGACCGACTGAGCTATGTGATCGGCAGCCCCGACAGTTTTTCCGGGCGGCCGCTGGTCACGTTTGCGCCCGAGGTAAGGGCTTTTCTCGCCCAACTCTCCGAGAGGCTCCTCTGCGATGCCGGCGCGAAGGCTTTTCCCGACGTGGTGTCCTTTGCCTGGTGGTGCCGCAAAGGCAACGTCGAGCGGCAGGCTGCGGCCTATGAGGACGGCACCCTGCGGCTGGGTCGCGGCGTTGCCTTCCATGTGACCCCGAACAACATTCCGGTCAACTTCGCGTTCTCTTGGGTCTTTTCGCTCCTGGCCGGCAACGCAAACGTCGTGCGTCTGCCTGAGCGGAGTTTCCCGCAGATTCCCGCCATCCTCCGGCACGTCGAGGCTCTCTTCGAAGGGGAACCCTACCGGGAGATAGGGGCCATGAACGCCTTCGTGAAATACGGGCGGGAGGAGGAGATTGCCGCCGCCTTCAGCAGAGTGGCCGACATCCGTATCCTCTGGGGCGGCGATGATACAATCCGCCTTCTCCGAAGGGCACCACTGCCGCCGCGGGGTGTAGACGTGAGCTTCGCCGATCGGTACGCGTTTTGTGTGCTCGGTGCATCCGGGATCCTC
>JAKAHF010000488.1 GCA_021815245.1 Actinomycetes bacterium | reverse complement strand
GCACCTCGCACACCAACGAGCCTGACACGAAGGACGTCGAGGTGCTGTCGGCCATCGCCAATCAGCCGGGCGAGCCGGTGCTCGGCAACTTCATGTTCGGCATCTTCTCCAACAACACCGGGGGGGATCTCAGGAAGGCGCTGGCCGACTGTGGGGCCGATGTCTTGGTTCTCTGCGGCGTCGCGACCGGCATGGCAGTCATGACCGCGGTCATCCAGGCGGCCGACATGTTCTACAAAGTCATCGTGCCGAGTGATGCGTCGATCGACGCCAATCAGAGCATCCACGACGTGGCCATGAACATGATCATCCCCGCAATGGCGCTCGTCACCACCGCCGACGATGTGATCGCCCACCTCTAGTAGACCGCATATCCAAACAAAGGAGCGCACACCCATGCCATACGACCGACTCAAAGACAAGGTTGCCTTCATCACCGGCGGAGGTTCGGGCATCGGCAAAGCCATCGCCAAGAGCTACGTCGAAGAGGGCGCGATCGTATGTCTCGCGGCCCGCAACCAGGAGAACCTGAACGCGACTGTGGCTGAGTTCGAGGCCATGGGCGGCAGGGCTCTCGCCATCCCCATGGATATCCTCAAAGAGCAGGACGTGATCGACGCCGTCAAGAAGGCCATCGACACGTACGGCCATATCGACATCCTCGTGAACAACTCGGGCATCGGCGGCCCCACCGCCTATGTGTGGGAGCTGAAACTCGAGGAATGGAACGAGATCATCGGGGTCGACCTGACCGGCAGCATGCTCGCCGCTCGCGAGGTGCTCAAGTACATGGTGCCCGCCGGCAAAGGCGGGGTCGTCATCAACATCGGCGCCGAAGGCGGGCGTTCCGGCGACGGGCGCTCGGGTTATCCCATGAGGTCGGGCTACTGCTGCGCAAAGATGGGCGTCATCGGGCTCACCGAGACGCTCGCCCGCGAGTGCGGACCGCACGGCATTCGCGTCAACTGCATCTCGGCCGGTGCGGTAAAGGGACCTCGTTTCGTGCGGGTCATGCAGGGTCGTGCCGACGCTCGGGGCATCACCCTCGACGAGATGATCAAGATCGAGATGAAGCAGTACTCACTCGGCCGGCCGACCGAGGAATACGAACTCGGCCAGACCGCGGTCTATCTCGCTTCCGATGAATCCAGCGCCATCACCGGGCAGACCATCGTAGCCGCGTGCGGCATGAACATGTGGGGATAGGGCAACGCAAAGGGGCCTCTACGAAGGAGGGACGCGAGAATGTCTGAGCAGCGAGTCAAGAACGACGATGATCGCAAGGAACCAATGGGCGGCAAGAGCGTCAGCCGTCGCGAGTTTCTCAAAGTGGCAGGCGTCGCCGGAGCGACGATCGGCCTGGGAGCCGGCCTGGGCGGACTGATCGCCGCCTGTGGGCCGGAGGAGACCAGCAGCACCACCGCTTCCACAGTAGGCAGCACGACCACCACGGCGGGCAGTACGTCCACAACCGCGGGGAGCACCACGACCGTCAGCGCCGGGGCCGAGGCCGGGCGCGAGATCGTCATCGGAGACGTATCGCCGCTCACCGGCAACCTCGCCGTGTTCGGGCAGGCCGAGAAGTGGGGACTCGACCTCGCAGCGCGCGCGCTCGGCGACGGCATCGTGCTGGGCGACGGCAAGATGCACAAGATCACGTTCCAGGTGCAAGACACGCAGTCCGACGCGCAGCGCGCGGGCACGGTCGCTGGGGACTTCATCCTCAACGGCAAGGTCGACATGATGGTCGCGGCCGGCACCCCCGACACCGTGAATCCCGCGGCCGACCAGTGCGAGACCTACGGCTGCCCGCTCGTGAGCCAGATGAACCCTTGGCAGGCCTTCATCTTTGGACGCAACGCGACGCTCGAGACTGAATTCAAGTGGATCTACGGCGCTTACTTCGGAGCCGAGCAGGAGGTCGCCAGCCAGTTGCTCGCCTTCAGCAAGGTCGAGACCAACAAGAAGATCGGCATGCTGTTCGGCAACGACACCGACGGCAACGTGTGGGCGGGGGTCTTGCCCGACGGCTTCAAGGCGGCAGGCTACGAAGTCACATTCCCTCCGCAGTACACGCCGGGCAGTGAGGACTTCAGCGCACAGATATCAGAGTTCAAGAAGGCCGGGTGCGAGATCGTCACGGGCACTCACTACCCGCCCGATGCCGCGAACTTCTGGAAGCAGTGCCTGCAGCAGGGATACAAGCCCAAGTTGGTTTTCGTCGGCGGCAAAGCGTTCACCAACATGTCGTTCTCAGAGTCGATGGGATCGACGTCCATCGGGCTGATGGCCGGCTGGGCCTATCATCGCAATTTCCCCTACATCGATCCGCTTACGGGCATGAACTGCCGTCAGTTGGCCGACGACTACGAGAAGTTCACCGGCGAGCAGTGGGCGCAGGCTGTGGGCTCGTTCGCCAAGCTGTCTTGGGCGGTCGACGTTCTCAAGCGGGCGAAGAATCCAGAGGACAAAGAGTCGATCGTCGAAGCCATCCTGGCTACCAAGCTCGAGACCTGCATCGGGCCGATCGATTTCACGCTCCCGGTCGACCCGGCTGGGCGTCGCATCACCAAGAACGTCTACAAGCAGGGTTGGACCACAGTGCAGTGCGTGCCGGGCGCCGACGCTCTGCCCGAGCCCTCGACGCGCCAGTACGAAGTCAACATCGTGGGTGTGGAAGGCTACCCGGAGGATCTCGTTGTCGCTCCCATCCAGCAGAACTACGCGTAGCCGCGGTATCTCACCCCTCTCGGGCGTCTCTTGCTCCCTCGCGCTGGGCGCGAGGGAGCAAGAGCGCTCACTTTCGGAGGACCCGCGTTGACCGTCGTGAGAACGGTATGCCAGGCGTGCCACAGTGAATGTGGGGTCCTCGCCAGGGTGGAAGACGGCCGGGTCGTCGCACTGCAAGGTGATCCCAACCACCCGAGCAACAAGGGATACATCTGCGCCAAGGGTAGGGCCGAGATCGGGCGTCTCTACCACCCCGACCGCCTGCTGCACCCCATGAAGCGCATCGGCGAACGCGGCGAGGGCAGGTGGCAAAGGGTGTCGTGGGAGGAGGCGCTCGAAGGCATAGCGGCTGAACTCACTCTCGTGAAGAACACGTACGGGCCAGAGGCGATCAGCGGCATGCGGGGCACCGGTCCGCGGGATGGGGGAGTGGCAAACATGGTGCCATACGCCCTCGGCAGTCCAAACGCCATCAGTGTCGACCTGCACATATGCTACGCTCCGTCTC
>JAKAHF010000487.1 GCA_021815245.1 Actinomycetes bacterium | reverse complement strand
CGAATCATCAGCTGGGGAGCAGCAGCGGGTCTCCATCGCGAGAGCGTTCGTGAACCATCCCCCTCTGCTCATCGCCGATGAACCCACCGGCAACCTCGACCCCGAGACCTCGATGGGCATCATGCAATTGCTGTATCGCATCAACAAGACGGGCACCACGGTCCTTATGGCTACCCACGACCGTGAGATGGTGGACCGCATGCGCCGGCGCGTGATCGCGCTGGACGCGGGCAAGGTGGTCCGCGACCAGAAACGAGGCGGATATGGGGAAGATTAGCTTTTTCCTCAAGGAGGCCTTCGGGTCTCTTCGGCGCAACTACTTCATGACCATCGCCGCTCTGGTGACGGTCTTTCTGTCTATCGTCGTGCTGGGCGGCGTGTTGGTGTTCGTATACACCACCGACGCACTCCTCAAAGAAGTGGAGCAGAAGGTCGAGATCACGGTCTACCTCAAGACCGACCCCGATCCCAGTGCCGAGGAGATATCGGCCATGCAGGCCGAGATCAAGACCTGGTCGGAGGTGAAGAACTCGGTCTTCGTCAGCAAGGACGACGCGCTCGAGCGGCTCAAGGAAGACTTCAAAGACAATCCCGAGGTCCTCGACAACCTGACCGGAAATCCGCTGCCTGCCTCGTTTGAGATCTCGCTCGCCGACCCGCAGGCGGTCGACGTGGTGGCCGCGCGCTTCGATGGCGATCCCATCGTGGACGAGGTCAGCTACGGCAAGGAGATTGCGGACAAGATCTTCAGCGTCACCAATCAGGCTCGGAACTTCCTGCTCATCTTCATCGTGCTGCTGGGCATCGTGGCCATCCTGCTCATCTCGAACACCATCCGTCTCTCCATCTTCGCCCGAAAGCGTGAAGTAGAGATCATGAAACTGGTGGGAGCCACCAACTGGTTCATTCGCTGGCCTTTCCTGATAGAAGGTGTCTTCGTTGGTTTTGTTGGGGCTGCGGCCGCCGCGGTGGTCGTCCTGATCCTCAACAGCTTCTTGGTGGGCAAGATCAGGGGCGGTTTGCCGTTCATGGCCGTTCCTCTCGATGCCGTTCCGTATGCACTTGTGGCCCTCATTCTCCTCGCGGTGGGAGTGGTCATCGGTGCGGTCGGCTCGGGTATCGGGCTGCGGCGTTTTCTCAAAGTCTGACAGCAGGCCTTTCCTGCCAGGGGGCTGAGCCCGTGGCTGCAACGAAAGAGCACGCCCATAGGTTCGCCAAAGTGGTTGGGGCAGTAGCGACCGCCTTCTTGGCGGTCGTTCTGCTGGCCACCTCGCTCGCTATGCTTCCCTCGGGCTCCCTCGCGGTGGATACCGCCCGCGCAGCCACCGTCGGCGAGCTGAACCAGAAGCTCGAGGATACCCAGGTGCAGCTTCAGAAGCTGCGCGCGAAGATCGCCAAGTCGGAAGTCGCGCGCAAGGCCGCGTTGGGCGATATCGCTGCCCTCGACGAGAACATCGACGACCTGGAGACGCAGGTCCGTGTGGCCACGTCCGCTTGGAACTCGGCCTCGGAAAGACTGGCTGCGCTTCGGGACGAGTTGGACAAGACCACGAAGGAACTCAACCGCACTCGCGCCGAGTTGAGCCGGACCGAGACCGACCTGCAGACGCAGCAGAAGGTGTTTGAAGACCGCCTGGCCGGCGTCTACAAGTCGGGCGGCCGCATCGCCTACATGGCCGCGTTCCTGCAACCCGGCTCCATCACGCAGATGGTCGACCGCATCGACCTACTGTCGGCCATCGTCGACCAGGACAACTCCATCCTGTCGCAGATCAAGGACCTGAAGGCCAGCATCGTCGCGCAGAAGGAGGCTCTGGAGCTGCAACGCGTCCGGGCAGCCGCGGTCGAGCAGCAGCAGGCGCGTGTCACCGAGGATCTGCAGGTCAAGGCCGACGAACGTCAGTCGGCGCTCGACGAACTGGAGAGTGCCAGGAAGGCCAAGCAGAAGGTGGTCGACACCGCCGAAAAGAACGAGGCCGCCTGGAACAAGCAGGAAGATCAGCTGCTTGCCGAATCGGATCGCATCGGCGATCTGCTGCGCGCGGCCAGCGTCGGGACTCCCAAGGCCGGGAAGGGCACCCTCTACCGGCCGGTGAGTGGCGCGATTACCTCCGCGTTCGGGTATCGTATGCACCCGATCTTCAACGTTCGCAAGATGCATACCGGCGTCGACATGCACGCGGGCATGGGCGAGTCGATCCATGCTGCGGCAGCCGGCACCGTCATCCAGGCGGGCTGGCGCGGCGGCTATGGCAAGTGCGTGGTCATCGACCATGGTGGCGGTCTGGCCACACTCTACGCGCACCAGTCGGAGATCTTGGTGGATGTCGGGCGGAAAGTGAAACGGGGCGAGGTTATCGGCAAAGTGGGAAGTACGGGATACTCTACCGGTCCGCACCTGCATTTCGAGGTCCGGGTTAACGGGAGCCCGGTCGATCCGCTGGATTATCTGTGATCGCCGGCTCCGCGTGCCGGCCTACAGTTCGAGGAGAGTCGTAGGAAATGCGTAACAGCACGAAAGTCCCCTTGGTCGTTCTGGCAGGCTTGGTTGCCGCTGTCATCCTGGTCTTCAGCGGGCTCCTGATCGGGCTCCAACCTGCCGTCCAGGACACACTGCACAACGCCCTACCGGCGAGCTGGACGGGTGGCGGCAGCGGAACCGCGGACTATCAGTTGCAGCAGGAAGTGCTCGACAAGCTCGAGGAGAACTACTACAAGGAGGTGGACGGGGAGGCCTTGAGAGCCGACGCGGTGGACGGGTTGGTTGCCGGACTCGACGATCCATACACGGTCTACTTCGATCCGGAAGAGTACGCCGGCTTTCTTGAACAGACATCGGGCAGCTACAGCGGCGTGGGCATGGTCGTTGAGATGAAGGATCACCTTGTCACGATCGTGAGCACGTTCAAGGGCAGCCCTGCCGATCTCGCCGGCATCAAGTCCGGCGACATCATCCTCGAGGTCGATGGGGTCTCCACAGATGGTCTCAACCTGGATGAGGTGGTTGGCAAGATCAAAGGAGCCGAAGGTACGCAGGTGACTCTGAAGCTGTACCGGCCCCCGTTCGCGGGCACCACCACGACCATTGCCTCCGGAAGCGGGGGATCGACGGAGACCACGGATACGTCCACCACGACTACCACAGAGAGTCTCGACACCACCGCGGATAGCTCTCTGCTTCCCTCCGGTGGCGAGACCACCGAGTACCCGCTGGCGCGCAAGACGATCGTGATACCCGTGACCGAGACCGAGATACTC
>JAKAHF010000486.1 GCA_021815245.1 Actinomycetes bacterium | reverse complement strand
TTCCGCGATCGGCACGTCGTGCTCGGCTGGATCGAACCCGTCGATGTTCGCGTAGAGCGTGTAGAACGAGTAGGTGTTCCACAGGGTCAGGATGAACTTGCGGATGACCTCGTCGACGTTCTCCGGTCCGAATCGGCGGGCGAACCAGGGCGAGCTCACCGTGAAGAGGTACCAGCGCAGCGCGTCGGCGCCCTGCTTGTCGAGGATGCTCCACGGGTCGACCACGTTGCCCAGGCGCTTCGACATCTTGCGACCTTCGCTGTCGAGGATGTGGCCCAGGCACAGAACGTTCTTGTAGCAGGTGTGGCCGGTCAGCAGGGCGCTGATGGCGAGCAGGCTGTAGAACCAGCCGCGGGTCTGGTCGATGGCCTCGCAGATGAAGTCGGCCGGGAACCGCTTGTCCCACATCTCCTGGTTCTCGAAGGGATAGTGCCACTGAGCGACCGGCATGCTACCCGAGTCGAACCAGGCGTCGATGACGGCACTGACCCGTTTGGCCTCGGCCCCGCACTCAGGACAGGCGAAGGTGATCTCGTCGACGTACGGACGGTGCAGCTCCAGCTCCGAAAGGTCACGCCCCGCCAGTTCGCCCAACTGGGCCCGCGAGCCCACGATGGTGTCGTGGCCATTGCCGCAGCGCCAGGCGGGCAGGGGCGTGCCCCAGTAGCGGTCACGCGACAGAGACCAGTCGATGTTGTTCTCGAGCCACTTGCCGAAACGGCCGTGCTTGAGGTGGTCGGGATACCAGGTCACCTCTTCGTTGGCGGCCAGCACGTCGTCCTTGCGGGCGGTGGTGCGCACGTACCACGAGGTCTTGGCGTAGTAGATGAGCGGCGTGTCGCAGCGCCAGCAGAACGGGTAGTTGTGCTCGTAGGGCTGGCGGCGGAACAGGATGCCGCGCGAGTCGAGCTCGTCCATGATGCTCTTATCGGCGTCCTTGACGAAGAGTCCGACCCAAGGCGTGATCTCGGCGGTGAAGCGGGCTTCGGCGTCCACGGGCATGATGACCGGCAGGTCGTTGGCCTGCCCGACGGACATGTCGTCGGCACCGAATGCGGGGGCGATGTGCACGATGCCGGTGCCCTCGTCGGTGGCGACGAAATCACCCGCGATGACCCGCCACGCCGGCTTCTCCGATTTCACGAAGCTGTACGGCGCCTTGTACAGGCGACCCACCAGCTCCGACCCCGGGAAGGTCCGGGTGACTACAGCCTCCTCGCCCAAAACCGGCGCCACCAGATCGGCCGCCAGGATGAAGTACTCATCGCCGAGCTTGGCCTGCGCGTACTGGATGTCTGGCCCTACCGCGGCAGCCACGTTGGAGATGAGGGTCCACGGGGTGGTCGTCCACACGAGCAGGCTCACCGGCAGACCATCGGCGGCAACCTCGGGCGTGCCGGTCACGCCGTCGCCGGGTCCGTCGACCAGAAGCGGGAAGCGCACGTAGATCGAGGGGTCGGTCACCAGGGCGTAGCCCGAAGCCACCTCGTGCGACGACAGGGCCGTGCCGCACCGCGGGCAGTAGGGCACCACCTTGTAGCCTTCGTACAGCAGCCCCTTCTTGGCGAACTCCGACAGGATCCACCACACCGACTCGATGTAGCTGTCGGTCATGGTCATGTAGGGGTCGCTCAGGTCGAGCCACATGCCGATGCGCTCGGTCATGCGGTTCCAATCGTCGACGTAGGTGGTCACCGACTCGCGGCAGAGCTTGTTGAACTCCCTGACGCCGTAGGCCTCGATCTGCTCCTTGTGGTCGAAGCCGAGCCGCTTCTCGATCTCGAGCTCCACGGGCAGCCCATGGCAGTCCCAGCCGGCCTTGCGGCCCACGTGGTAGCCACGCATCGTCCTGAAACGCGGATAGATATCCTTGAACACCCGGGCCAGCACGTGGTGCACCCCGGGTTTGCCGTTGGCCGTGGGCGGGCCCTCGAAGAACACCCACTCGGGCCTGCCGGCGCGCAGTTCGAGGCTCTTCTCAAAAATGCTGCGCTCTTTCCACCAGCCGAGGATCCGCTCCTCCAGAGCCGGGAAGCTCTGACCTGTGTCCACTGGTCGATACTGCGCTGCCATCAGTCCTCCTTGTAGTACCACCGCGCCACCGGGTTGTGGTCCCCGAAAGGTGCCAACGAACAAATACGCCCCGCCCCGCGCCGGACCTCCGGACCTTCGCCGGGGCTCACTGTGAGGCTGCTGAAAAATGAAGTCGCGGCCGTTGGGACGCACTGAGCGGCGCAATCCTTCGTCCTCAGTCGCGGAAATAGCGCTGCTATTACCGCTCTTTGCGTCCTCGTCTAGCGCGTGCCCATCGCGTTCCAGCGGCGAGAGGTCATTTCTCAGCAACCTGTTAACGCGTAGGGACGGGACGTACACCCGCGGTACCACCCTACTTGGCCGGGCAGACACGTCGACAGACGCCGCTGCGACCCGCTCGCTGAGCGCACCCGCCTTTTTCGACCGGCTCCGCTGCTCGCGGCGCCCGCCGGGCGGCATCACGCCCTCCTTCTATGACGGGAAGGCCCCGGCCAGGTCTACTGGGAGGAGGCTGCGGCTTCATGCTCCACCGTTCGGCTGGCGGCTCGAGGATGATATTCAGGCACCGATTCCCGCCGGGCTCCCACCGTCCCCGGCTCTCTCTGGGCGAAGAGCGGCGCTTACTCGTTCCTGTCATCGCCTGTGCCGCGTAGTCTAGCACGGGGGTGTGAGGGGCTCACATCGAGTGGCACCGCAACCCTCGCGCCCGAGCGGTCGCACTCGTCCGCGCGGACGCCCGGCGGCTCGATTCGCGCCGGTCGGCGCTCATTGCCGCGCGCGGACGAAAGCTCCCTTTTCGGTCACGAGGGTTGCGGTGCCCCTTACTTCAAGTCTTCACATCCCCGTGCTTCGCACGGCAGAGGGTTTCTTTGAGTGGGTCGCTGAGCCGGCACCTCATGGGTTGGTCTTTGCTTCGCTCGACGTTCCTCTTGTCGAATCGTGGCCGGCTTCGGCATTGCCATCATTCTGAGGCTGACGGCGATGGTGGGCGGGGCCTCGCTTCGCATTGGCCCGCTTCGCTTCGGGGCCTCTCTGTTGCCATCTTCACGCCCTGGCCTCGCTCCGCCTTGGCCTCGCTATCGCCTTGGCCTCGCTTCTACTGGCTTCGCTTCTCAGCGGCCTTCTAGGTCCAGGACATGCTTCGCAGCATGCTCACCGCGTCGCCGTCGCGGGTGAAGCGCAGTTCGTAGCACGGCACCGTCTCGACGACCCGGCCGCATGTGTCGAGGACCG
>JAKAHF010000485.1 GCA_021815245.1 Actinomycetes bacterium | reverse complement strand
GGTCTACGTTTCGCTCATCGGCTGATCCGTGGGTGCAGGTAGGCCTTGACCGGCTTACCGATGCCGTTGACTCGGTGCGTGCGCACCCCCAGCCTCGGGTTGAGGGCGCTGATGGCAAGACCGTCGCCGATGTAGATGGCGATGTGTGGCACGCGGCCCGGGAGACCGCCCCCGTAGGCAATGAGGTCGCCTGGCTGCGGATCGCTTCGGCTCGCGAGGCCGCGCTTGCGGAACCAGTTGTAATACGCCGTCGCTCCCATGCGGCTGCCACCGATCCGATCGAGCAACCCGGCCATCTGGTAAACGCGATAGACGAAGCCGGAGCAATCGAAGTATTTGTGGCCCTCCGTGCCCATCCGGAACTTGGCGCCAACGTGGTTCAGTGCGATCCTGACGACGCGTGCTGCGTCGATGCTCGACTGTGCGCTCGAGCCGGCCTGCTGGCTGTGGCCCAGCACGGCGGTCGGTGCCTCGAAACTGATCAGCGTCAGCGCCAGGGTGAGGCTGATCAGCCCAAGCGCGACGCGTCGGATCTGACTGACGCGTGACAAGGGGCGTTGACGGGCGCCTGAAGCGCGCTCGGCGTGTATCAATGCTGCGACTCCTCCGATCGCACTGCACGGCAGCAGGCGATCACTTTCCTCGCCACCCGTGGATCCGGGTGGCGGCCTCGTCAGTTCGCATTCGCGGTCCGAACGCCTGGGGGCGTACGAACGGCCGGTGCGACTCACGGACGTTCGCGGGCGAATATGAGTTAGCGCTGAGTACCGGGTGAGATGTGCAGTGGAACCGGCGGAGTTGACGCTGCGGCGGAAGCCACGGGCCGGCCCTTCGCTATCTCATCGTAGTCTCATGTATTTCTCATGTTGCGCAGTGCATAGTGGCGCGTGATGCATCGGCTCCGACAATCCTCGCCGTCCGGTGGCTGAGGCCACCCGCATCCTCGTCGTGGACGACGACCCCAAGATCCGGACCGTCGTCCGCCGCGGGCTGGCCTACGAGGGCTACCGCGTGGTAGAGGCGGCGACCTGCGAGGAGGGCCTCGAAAAGGCCCGCGAACACATGCCCGAGTTGGTCGTGCTCGACGTCATGCTGCCGGGCATCGATGGCCTCGAGGTTACCCGCCGGCTGCGCGGTGCAGGCGATCCGATGGCGATCTTGATGCTCACTGCGCGCGATGACGTCAGGGCGCGGGTCGAGGGTCTCGAAACCGGAGCGGACGACTACCTGGTCAAGCCGTTCAGCTTCGAGGAGCTGCTGGCGCGGGTTCATGCATTGCTGCGTCGTAAGCCCGTTGCATCAGGGGAGGTATTGCGCTTTGCCGACCTTGAGCTGGACGTGGACGCTCGTGAAGCGAATCGCCTCGGCCGAGCAATCGAGCTGACCACGACCGAGTTCAACCTGCTGCTGTTGTTCATGCGCCATCCGCGTAAGGTGCTCACGCGTGACGTGATCATGGAGCATGTCTGGGAGTACGACTTCGAGGGCGAATCGAACATTCTCGAGGTGTACGTTCGCTATCTGCGCAACAAACTCGAGGCGAGCGGTGAGGCCAGACTCATCCACACGGTGCGCGGAGCGGGGTACGTGCTGAAGGAGTGATTTCAAGACCTCGGCGACTGTCCGTACGCACCCGCCTCGCTCTGATCTACACCGGGTTGCTGACGGCGGCGTTGGTCGTATTCGGATCAGGCATGTACCTCATCCTGCGCGACCACCTCGAAGATGCCTTCGACCAGCGGCTGCTTGCAAACGCGGAGCACGCAGCGGGCGCATTTGCACAGGACCTCGCGACGGACGGACAATTGCGCCCTACCGAACGCCTGATAGCTCAGTTCGCCTCGACCGGTGGCCGTGTCGTGGTCCTCGACGGCGCGGGCGCGCAGATGGCCGACTCTGCGCCATCTGACACCCCGCCGTTGCCAATCAACGCCACGGACATCGCCGCTGCCGATGGTCACGCACACAGCATTCGAGAGATCGTCGTGGGTGGCGACACCCTCAGGATCACGGTGGACTCGATCACGAGCGGAGCGGTCAGGGTCGGCTATATTGCCTGGGCCGACTCAACGAGTTCGTTACGGGATCTGCTGGCGTCGGTCGGCAGTGCCTTGCTCATCGGCGGCCTGGTCGTTGTCGGGCTGGCGCTCGTGAGCGGCTTGGTGCTCGCCAGGCGGGCGCTCGCGCCTGTTGCCGACGTGACCGAAACGGCGCGCGCCATATCGCTCTCAGGTGATTTCGGCGCGCGCGTTGAGGCCGGCGCCACGGGCGATGAGGTTGGCGAGCTCGCACTGGCTTTTAACGAGATGCTTGGTGCGCTCGAGGGCAACCACCAGGCGCTGCAGCGTTTCCTGGCCGACGCATCGCACCAGCTGCGCACACCACTCACCAGCATCCGAGCCAACCTGGACCTCGCACTGCGGCCCGAGTTGCCGGCCGATGAACGGCAGGCGATCCTCACCGACGCGCGTGACGAAGCACAGCGGATGGGCCGCATGGTGGGTGACCTCCTGTCCCTCGCGCGAGCCGAATCCGGTGCCCGGCTAGAACTCGGCCCGGTCGAGCTCGACGCGTTGCTCGTGGAGTCGGTGCGTCGGCAGCGGCAGTCCGCCACCCACGTGCGCATGAGCGTGGCGTCAGTCGAGCCCGCCGTGGTCGACGGAGACCGCGATCGCTTGAGCGACCTGTTCGGGATCCTGATCGACAACGCCGCTCGCTACACCCCATCCGGTGGCAGGGTCGCAGTCAGCTTGTCGGTTCGCGACAAGCGGGCCATCGTGCTCGTCGAGGACACGGGCATCGGCCTCGACCAGACCGACCGCGAGCGGCTCTTCGACCGGCTGTACCGGGGGTCAAGAGCACGCCAGTTGCGACCCACCGGCACTGGCCTGGGTCTCGCCATCGCACATTGGATCGTGCAGGCTCATTCCGGGACCATCGACTTGGCCAACCGACCGGGCGGAGGCACCGTAGTCACCGTGTCGCTGCCGGTGACCAACCAGTGAACGCGACGCGTGTGCTGGTTGTGGACGATGAGCCGGCGCTGGCTGAAATCGTTCGAAGCTATCTCGCGGCCGAGAGCATGGACGTGGCCGTTGCCGGTGACGGATTAACAGCGTTGAGCCAGATTCGCGAGAGCCGGCCGGACGTCGTTGTGCTCGACGTGATGCTACCGGGCGTGGATGGGTTCGAGGTGCTCCGCCAGTTGCGCACCTTCTCCGACGCCTACGTGATCATGCTCACCGCGCGTGCAGAGGAAATCGATCGCA
>JAKAHF010000484.1 GCA_021815245.1 Actinomycetes bacterium | reverse complement strand
ACAGAACGACGCCCCGCCAGTGAGCGGCGGTCCGGCGAGTCGTGGCGACGGTCGCTCTCGCAAGGGCCACCCCGAGTCAGTCAGGATCGGCGCCGCCCCGCCTGCGGCGGGCGGGCGACGGAGTCACGGCGCCCAGCGACCAGACGGACCCGAGATTCGCATGCCTCAGATCCCTGACGCCATAGACGTGCGAGACCGCCGGGAGGTCGAGACCTACGGGGATGGCACCATGTCAGGCAGACACCGGGCGCCGGGAGCGGGGACTCGGGCGATTCCCAAGAAGGTAGGGTAGAACCGAGATTCGCATGCTCAGATGCCGCGCAACCTACTGCGCGTGCCAAATGACTCTACCCATCCTGTCGATGTAACTCGGACTGCCAATCTTCGTATCCGACTGTCCGAATACTTGAGCGATGCCACCTCGGAAATCACGCGCCTGCTCGTACTCCGTCGGAACGACGAGCACACCCGTCGTGTCGATGTAGCCATATCTGATCCGATCGTTCTGGCGCGTCCCGACGATGGCCAGACCCTCTACGAAACGCTGAGCGTAGTCAAACTGAGGACTGATGACCCAAGTGCCGGTCTTGTCGATATAGCCCCACTTCTCTCCAAGACAGGCCGCCGCCAGCCCCTCCGAGAAGCTACACGCATGGTTGAACTGGGGCCGGATGACCCACGTTCCTGTCCTATCAATGTAGCCTTTGTCCGCATCGCCTATTGCAGGGCGCGATGATTCGGAGGTCGACTGCAAGGCCATAAGACCATCACAGAAGCCGGCCGCAGAGGCTGGAAATGGGAAGACTGAAGAGAGGTAGGATGACATGTCGAGGACGCCAGAGTCCAGCTCAAGAGCCCAATCGCCGTTCTCCGCGATGAAGCCCTGCCTGCTCCCGTTCTTGACGTAGGCGAGACCTTCGGAGAAGTCCATCGCAAGTTCATACGGTCCGTACAGGGTAGCTCCAGTCTTATCGATGAAAAAAGCGCCGCCTTCCTGGCTGCCGACGACGGCAAGGCCTTCCTGAAACCGTAGTGCGTAGAGGTATCGCATTGGGACTACGAGATCACCAGCCGTGTCGATGTAGCCGCACGACGTAGGGTTACCCGCCTCGTCCACCTCGCCTACGACGGCCATACCCTCGGAGAAGTCTTCAGCGTAGGCGAATCGCGGCCGAATAACGACCTCTCCGGAGCTGTCGATATACCCCTGCTCTGAATTGCCATCATTGATGAAAGCGATCCGCGCTAGGCCTTCGGAGAAGTCATAGGCACGATCGAATTGCGGCTCGATCTTGACTGCGCCGGTATTGTCGATGTAGCCCCATTTTCCGGCCACGCAGACCGGGTAGAGACCGGAACCGTTGGCCGAACCCATTGGCCCGTCGCCAATCACAACCACGTACTGATCTCTGTTCATGTACCTGACCACCTCGACAGATGTGATCGCAAGAGCAGCCAGCAGGATGGCTGCGACGGAGGCAAGAATGAGTGTGCGATGGCCGCGCCCCCAATCTGATGCCGAGCCTCGTTGGCTACTTCTTCGTACCTGTTTGGTTTCCGCCCGTTCACGAAGGCGCGACAGAAAGGCTCTCTCATCCACGTCAGGAAGATGGCCCTCGAAGAACGTCCGGAGTCCCTGATCGGGGTCATTCACGGCCATGCTGATCCTCCAACATCTTGCGCAACGTTGTTCGGGCTTTGTGTAGATGGCTTCCTACTGCTCCTTGCGATATCCCCATGATGTAGGCGATTTCCGATGTAGAGTGTCCGGCCACGAAGAACAGGACTGCGACTGTTCGCTGACGACGAGGAAGGGGCACAAGGAGGCTGACGGTTTCGGCGACGACCATTGAGTCGCGTCATTTCCTTGCGCTAGTCGACCCATCCGCTCAACCAGGCGGCTGGCACGGCGAATGGCCCGTCGGTAGTCCCTGCACCGATTGATACCAACACGGTAGAGCCAACCTACCGGATCCTCCATCGCTTGGACGCGAGGCCAATGAACGAGAAGTTGAAGAAAGGCTTCTTGAGCAGCATCCTCGGCCATACCACGGTCAAGCGTGATGAGATGGAGAGTTCTGACGAGAGATGCGGCATGGTCAACCACGAAATCCTCGTACTCAGCCGACCACGTCTGTCCCAGATTCTTCGGAGTCACTGTCCCCCCAGGAGTTGCATTCACGGCGCGGCGCGTTCTGCTACGGCTCTTGTGACGACCACTCGCACAACAAACGTCTGAGTAGCCTGGATTCTTTACTTCGAGCATGGCCCTGCTGATACTAGCGCGGCTCAGGGAGTCTCCGCCGGGCCTGCAGAGCCGGGCGCGCGAACCACGAGAGCGGCAAAGAGCAAGGCCGGCCCGCGTCCCAAGGGGTATTCCGTAACCCCCTCGGCGGCGAGACCGGCCCGCTCTCCGTCGACAACGGAGGGCAACGTCCAGGCACTCGTTTTATCCCGGAGTGGACCTAACTACACCTGCGATGTGGATCATCTGACCCAGTAGGTAACACTCGAGCCATAGGGGCAATCGTTGTAGTAGTGAGAAAACACCGCCAGACAACCCCATTTGGACTTGACCATCGGCCGGAACCCGGTTTGGGTCACGATGGCCGAATGGCCCCCCATGCCGTACCAAACCTTCGCGCTAGGCGGCACCATACGGCGTCCTCAGTCGCCCAAATAGCGCTTGGACTCGGCCTTCGGTAGCCCCTTATGCCGCCAGTTGCCTGACTCTGGCCGCCACCTTCTCAACCGCGTCGGCGAGGACCTCGGGGCCTCGCAGAGCCCACCCGCGAAGCTCTCCCAGCCCGACGTCGAACCCCTCGACGCGAAGCGCCGGCTCCGACGCCGCGAGTGCCGCAGCCAGTCGCATCCACGCGACCTCCTCGGTCGGCTGTTCGGTAGCGGTGGCGAGCCTGAGCGCTTCGAGCAGCGCCGCAAGGCCGGGCCATACGCGCACCCAGTCGACGAACGACGTGACCACAAACGCCCCCCGTACGTCGTCGCTCAGCCGATACAGCACCTTCTTGCCCTCCTCCCGCTTGTCGACCAAGCCCATGTCGAGAAGAGAGGTAAGGTACGACGCGACGGGAGCCTGCGCATGGGCCGTTCGTTCGGCGATCAGGCGGCCGTGACTCCATTCGTGAGTGAGCAGGTAGATGAGGACCTCAGCCCGTGACCCGACCCCTAGCAGCGCGCGCACTTTGAAGCGCAGACAGGCGGGATTCCCAGCGTTTGGTTGTCCTGAAAGCCCTCGAAGCTGCACGGGAGC
>JAKAHF010000483.1 GCA_021815245.1 Actinomycetes bacterium | reverse complement strand
CGTCGTACAGAGTCCCTCGTGGCAGTGGTTCTTCTGGATAAATGTCCCCATCGGGGTCGTGCTCTTCCCCATCGCTTGGCGCCGCCTGACCGAGAGCACCGGCCCCAACCGTTCGCTCGACCTGCCCGGGCTCGGGCTCATCAGCACCGGTCTGCTCGGACTGGTGTGGGGTCTCGTGCGCGGCAACGAGCACGGCTGGACCAGCCTGGGCGTCTGCGGTCCGATAGTGGCCGGGTTGGTGTTGCTCACGGCCTTCATCCTTTGGGAGCGCGGGACCAAGGAACCCATGGTCCCCCTCCGCTTCTTCCGCAGCCGCGCCTTCTCGGCCGCCAACGCTACGTCACTTCTGATGAGTTTCGGCATGTTCGGCTCGGTGTTCCTGCTCGCGCAGTACTTCCAGGTGGTACAGCACTACTCGCCCTTCGAGGCGGGACTGCGCACCCTGCCGTGGACGGCCATGCCCATCCTTGTCGCCCCCATCGCCGGCATGCTCTCCGACCGCATCGGCGCCCGGCCGCTGCTCGTCGCCGGCATGACCCTCATGACGATCGGCCTTGGCTGGTTCGCCGTGATCTCGTCGCCGACGACCGCATATGCCCTGCAGGTGCCGCCTCTCGTCGTGTCGGGCATCGGCATGAGCCTCGGTTTCGCTCCCCTCTCCAACCTGGTGCTCGGCAGCGTCCGACGCACCGAGGAGGGCAAGGCGAGTGGGGTGAACGCCACCGTGCGAGAGGTCGGCGGAGCCTTCGGAGTGGCGGTGCTCGCGAGCGTGTTCTCGGCCGCCGGCGGATACACGAGCGGGCAGCTCTTCGTCGACGGCATGAAGGCGGCCCTCTGGGTGGGGACCGGCGCCCTGGCCCTGGCGGCGATCGCCGCCATCCTCATCCCGCCGCGGCAGGACGTGGTGGCGAATTCGGTGTCGCTGTTCGATCCGCTCCTTGACCCTGACTCCGCCGAAGGGCCGGCCCAGGCCAGGCTCGAGCCCGCCGCCGAGTAGGCGCGAACGATAGGGCCGGTGGGGCGACCGCCATGCGGTCGCCCCACCGGCCCGTGACTGTCAGCTCTCCTCTGCCAGCCGCCTGACCGGTCTCCCCTCGATGTAGCCGCGATATCCCATGGGCGCCAGCTGAAAACGAGGAGCTTCCTCGTCGGCCCACTCGTAGCCGATAATGTGAGGGTCGTAGGCGTTGATTACATCCCAGAGAGTGGTGATGGCCTGCTCGAAGTCTTTGTCTTCGAACGGCGGTCCGTGGAACACCAACACCTTGCACGGCGGCAGTTCGATGATGCGAAACCCTTCAGGCATCTCACCGGCCCAGTCGGCCGCGACTTCGACTCCCTGTACGTAGGTCGATGTTCCCTCCGGACGCAAGTTGTCGGGCATCCACAGGCCCATCGGCTCATGGATGGCGTCGCGTATGCCGCTCAAAGTCTCCCAGACGTCGCATCCCACCTCCTCGCAGTAGGCGAAGTAGTGGGTGGCGTTGCTCGCGGGGAGAAAGAGCAGCTTCCGACGAGGACGTTCGAAGATCTGCACGAACACCGTGGTGGGTAACTGCTTGTCTGATGACTCGGCCATGCCGTTGGTTCCCTTCTGTCGCTCACGATAGAACTCGGTCGCCGGTGACGGGTGGAAGAGATGCGCCGGCCAGGCGACTTCCCGCAGGCGTGAGGGCGGCACCCCGAACTGCCGGGCGAAGGCCCGGGTGAAACCCTCGTGCGAGTCGAACACGAAGTCGATGGCGACGTCCACCACGCGCCTCTCTTCCGAGCTCAACTCGACCGCCGCGGCCGAGAGACGCCGCATGCGCAGGTATTCGAAGGGAGTCCGGCCGGTCATCTCCTTGAACATCCGCGCCGAGTGATACAGCGAGTAGTGTGCGGCCCGCGCGAGGTCGGCGAGGGTCACCGGTTCGGTGAGGTGAGCCTCGATATGGTCCTGCATGCGGCGCACCGCTCGTCGTTTTTCCCACTCTGAAGTCACTGCGTCTCCTCTCGTGAGACGAGGATAGGGGTCGAGCCGCTGCCCGGCTTGACCGGCGTTGCGCACCGCGAGTCGCCGGTCGCCGCGCGGGGAGCGCCACGCCGCGATAGCGCGCCGCGCTACCGCGAGACCGAGATGCCGAGCAGGTCGAGTGTCAGCCGGTCGGGCTCGCCCCCGAAGTACTTGTCGATCAGCCGGTGGAACACCGAGCCCGGCGGTGAAACCAGCGCGAACAAGGTAGCGCTCGACCGGAGCTTCATGTCGTCGGGCGAACCGAAGACGGCCCGGGCCGACCGGCCTTCGACCGCGACCGCCGCCTCGGCGCATTCGGCAAGTCTCGGCCCGAGCACGGGGTGGTTCACATACGCCTCAGCCTCGGCCAGGCTCCTGATCGCATAGCGGCGGGCGACCGGGCTCGAGCCGAGACCATCGAGTTGCGGAAAGACGAACCACATCCAGTGCGACACCTTGTCTCCCGCCCTGATCTCAGAGAGCGCCTGGTCGTAGCTGTGCGCCTGCGCCTCGACGAACCGCCGCAGGTCGAACGCGTCGGCAGAGTCGGCCATAATGCTCCTCCCCGCTACCGTCTTTGTGCACTATGGCGATTCTACTCGCGGCGAATCCGTCGCGGGCGTATAGTGAAGGCATATCGGACCCGTCATCGGGCCACCGGCATGCTCACCGCCAGCCGGCACACCGCCAAGGAGGTAGCCATGAGCCAGCGACGCTTGTTGCGTGACGGCCTTCTTATCCTGTTGTTCCTACTCATGTTGGTGACCATCCTGCCGGCGACGGCGGCCGGTCAATCGGACGAGGGTACGCCTCCGGTCGCGGCCCAGGCCTCGTCGCCGGTGACATCGCCCGCCCTCACCGCTACCGAGCGGGCCGCCACCATCGTGTACCTCGACGTGCCGCTCACCGATCCCTACGCCGCCGCCATCTATGCGCTCGCGGCGGCGCAGATCATCACCGGCTTCCCCGATCGCACCTTCCGACCCGACGCGCCGATCAAGCGGATGCAGTTCGCCAAGATGATCTGCCTGGGCATGGTGCTCACACCCTCGATCTTCGACCCCTGTCCGTTCAACGACGTGCCGAGCGGGCTCGATCCCCTCGATCCGTTCTATCCCGACCACTACGTCACCGCCGCCTATCTCGCGGGTGTGACTCAGGGCAAGACTTCGACGAAGTACGCGCCGTACGATCCCATCACGCGCTACCAGCTGATCAGCATGATGGTACGGGCCGCGCAGCAGCAGATGCCCGGTCGCATCCGCATACCGCCCTC
>JAKAHF010000482.1 GCA_021815245.1 Actinomycetes bacterium | reverse complement strand
GATCGCCGGGCCCGTTGGAGAGGAACACACCATCGGGATTGAGAGCAAGCGCCTGCTCGGCGGTGAAGTGAGCGGGAACGACGGTGACATCGCAGCCCACATTGACCAGGTTGCGGAGGATGCTGCGTTTGATGCCGTAGTCGTAGGCGACGACGCGCCAACTCGAACCGTCGGTCTTGCGGGCGGCTCCGGCCCCGCCGGAATCGGCCGGCAGGCTGCCTGGCCAACTGGGCAGGGGCTCCGGCTCCCACCGATAGGGCTCCCGGCACGTGACTGCGGTGGCCAGATCGCGCCCGGTCATGTCGGGAAAGGCGCGGGTGGCCTCGAGCAGAGCATCGACGTCAAGGTCGCGACCCGCGGCGACACAGGCGGTCATGGCCCCGTGTTCGCGCAGCCTGCGGGTCAGAGCGCGCGTGTCGATGCCGCCAACACCGACGATGCCGCGGGCCGTGAGCCAATCGAGCCAAGCCTCGGGGCAGGTGGCGTTCCAAGCTGTGTTCTTCGCCTCGCGCACGATGATGGCCCGCGAATGAGCGTTCGCCGACTCGAGCAGGTGATCGGCACTGCCGTAGTTGCCGATCATCGGGTAGGTGAACGTCACCATCTGCCCGTAGTAGGAAGGATCGGTGACGACCTCCTGATATCCGCTCATGCTGGTGTTGAAGACGGCCTCGCCCAGCACTTGGCCCTCGGCGCCGAACCCGAAACCTTTGAAGACGGTGCCGTCTTTGAGTACCACATAGCCGGGGATCTCGCCGCGGTACATCAGGCCTCCCCCCGGGCGCGCGCGTAGCGGCGCGCCCCGTCGACCACCGTCAACCGCACCCTCGCGGTGAGCGTCTCACCGAGCAGGGCACAGTTACGACTCTTGCCCCGAAGGGTGGCAGGCGCTACCTGCCAGGTCTCGGCAAGATCGACCATGCAGAGATCGGCCGCCGCACCCGCGGCCAGCCGCGGCGCTGGCAGACCCAGCACCCGGCAGGGCGCCGTCGACATGGCGTCGATCAGCCGGCCCAACGGGACCTCCCCGCTCTTCACGAGGCCTGTGTAGAGAGCGGCGAATGCGGTCTCGAGACCGGTGCTGCCGCAGAGGGCGTCTTCTATTGGCACTTCCTTCTCCTGAGGGGCATGCGGCGCGTGATCGGTGCCGATGCAGTCGATGGTGCCGTCGGCAAGGGCCGCAACGAGTGCGGCGCGGTCTTCGGCGGACCTGATGGGCGGATTGATCTTGAGATTGGTGTCGAATGAGGCCAAGCGCTCGTCGGTGAGCAGCAGATGGTTGGGCGTCACTTCGGCCGTGACAGGCAGACCCTCCTCCTTGGCCCGGCGCAACAACCGAACGCTGTCGGCCGAGGAGAGGTGCTGGAAGTGCGCCAGGGGCGGAGCCGACAACGCGCCGGTCGAGGCGCCGGACCCCGCGGACGTGCTCGCGGGCGGAGCCGACCATCCCAACGCCGCCAACCGTTTGTTCTCGGCGTCGACGTAGCGTATCAACTCGAGGTCGCGAGCGAGTGGTCCCGATTCAGCCGTGGAGGGTATGCCCCGCAGGCCCAGGCGGGCGCTCCACTTGCCCTCGTGCATCACGCCGTCTATCGACAAGCTCTTGTTCTCGAGATGCAGAAGCAGCGGTCGCCATGTGCCGCGCAGGTAACGCAGCGCGTGCAGCAGCAGATCGGCATCGGAGACCGGTTTGCCGTCATCTGAGAAGGCGACCACCCCGCTGTCGACCAGCTCGCGCATCTCAGACAGTTCCTCGCCTTTGAGCGCTTTGCTGACCGCTCCCACCTGGCCCACGCGCACGAGAGCGCGCTCGGAGGCCTGGTCGAGCACCCACGCGGCCACCGGCCCGGAGTCGACCACTGGGTCGGTATTGGCCATCGCGACGATGGCTACGTACCCACCGGCGGCGGCGGCCAGCGAACCCGAAGCCAGATCCTCTTTGTACTCGAACCCGGGGGTGCGCAGGTGGCTGTGCGGATCGACGAATCCCGGGAACACCCAACACCCCGCCGTATCGGTCACGACCTCCACCCCGGCCGGCCGCTTCACCGACTCTCCAAGTGCCGCAATGACGCCGCCCTCGACGAGCAGATCGCCTTCAAGATCCACGCCGTGCTGGGGATCGAAGAGACGAACACCTGAAAGGAGGAAACGTTCGGGAGGGATCGCGCGGCAGGACAATCTGGGCGCGGAAGGACGCGAGCGGGTGTCCATCCAGGTTCCTTTCGGTCTCACGGGACTCGTTTAAAGGTCGTCTAATGGTATCGCGGATGGCTGACCAGGTCCAGGCGGAGCGCCCGGCATGCGGTCACGATGGTCAGTCCGCCCCAGCCCCATGAGGTTCGACAGTATCTGCGCCACTTCACCGCGCGTGGCGTTCCCCGCGATCCAAACCCTCGGGTCGCCCACCACGACCAGCCCGTCAAGCAATCCGTTGCGCTCTGCCACGTGCACGTTCGTGGCGTGCACCGGGTCGAGATAGCTCTCGAAGCGGCCTCCATGGCCGTCCGCGGCCGGAGTCAACTCGGTGCCTGAGTTGATGGCGGCCCTCACGACCATCGTGGCGATCTGCGCCCTGGTGATGTTGGCGGCAGGCGCGAACGTAGTCGCCGTCTTGCCCGCCGTCAGGTTGTGCGCCCGAGCCACAGCGATGTAGTCATGCGGATAGAGGTCGGCCGGGTAGTCGGGGCCGCAGTCGGTGAAGGGCGCACGCTCGTCCTGCCAGGCACTCTCGGTGACCGGCAGACCCATAGCTCCCACGATCATCTTGGCGAAATGCTGGCGGAGCACCGCACCGTCGGGTCGAAAGGTGCCGTCGGGGTATCCACTGATCGCGCCCGCGTCGGCCATCGCCGAGATGGCTTCGAAGTAGGGGTGCGTAGCGGGCACGTCACTGAAAGTAGAGTCGCCGCCCGGCGACCGGTCGAAGACTCTCACGTCGGTCAACACCTGAAACGGGGCGAGCCGGTTCGACCGCTCACCATCGCCCAACTCGCCGTGGCGGCCGAAGCCCCAGGTCCACAGAGAGCCATCGGCCTGCAGAGCCATCGAGACGCCCCCGTTCTTGGTGCCGAATCCGCCGGCTGAGATCCCTAACCATGTCGTAGTGGTGCCGATCTTGCCGGGGTCGAGCCGCTCGGCGGTGGTGCCGTCGCCCAGCTCACCCTTGACGTTGTTGCCCCAGGTCCACAGGGTGCCGTAGGACTTCAAGGCGAGCGAGAGGTCGGGACCGCAGGCCACAGTCTCCCAGTCGGCGTCGGAGCCGATCCGCGCAGGGACGTGCT
>JAKAHF010000481.1 GCA_021815245.1 Actinomycetes bacterium | reverse complement strand
ACCTACAAGCGCCGCAAGAAGATCCCTCGGGTCTAGGTCCACGCGTCATGCCGGCCAGGCCGTGAGCAGAGCATGTTCGCCCGCCTAGGCTCGTTCGCCACCCGCTTCCGCTGGTTCATCATCGCGGGATGGGTACTCGTGGCCGCCGTGCTGACGGTGGTGGCCCCCAACATCGACGACGTGGCGGTGAGCGACCAGCGCGCGTTTCTTCCCGCCACGGCTCCCAGCCTCGATGCCAACGCGGTCGTCACCAAGTACTTCCCCGACCGGGTCTCGCCTTCCAGCGCGGTGCTGGTCATCGACGCGGGTTCCGGGTCGAGGGTCGATCAAGGACCGGCGGCTGAGGCGGTCTCGCAGCTCACTGCCTGGCTCACCGGCAGCGACGCCCCTGCGGCGGTCGACGAGGTCCTCTCCCCCACCAACGCCGACGAACTGACCAAGGCCTCGCTCGTGAGCGAGGATAAACAGGTGGCGCTGATACTCGTGCGCTTCAATGCGATGGGCACGGAACCGGTCACCGAGGAAGCCATCGCCGCCATCGCAGCGCAGCTCGAGAAGGTGCCATCCGGCGTGGCTGTCTATATGACCGGGGACGGCCCCATCCTCGGCGCCTACGGGAGCAACACGAAGGGGAGTGTGGACTCCACCACCTGGATCACCATCGTGCTGGTCATCGTCATCCTGTTGATCATCTACCGGTCTCCTGTGAGCCCGATCATCCCCTTGGTGAGCATCGCCATCGCGTACCTCATATCCCGCGGGATCGTCGCACTGTTGGGCGCGCACGCCTTGACCATATCTATGTACACCAATGTCTTTCTCATCGTGGTCCTCTTCGGGGCCGGCACCGACTACTGCCTCTTCTTGATCAGCCGGTTCCGGGAAGAGATGGCCGATGTGCGCGAGCCTGCGTCCGCGGCGAGAAACACCGTCCGCGCCGTCGGCGAGACCATCGCCTCCAGCGCGGGCACAGTCATCGTGGGTCTTGCGACAATGACCGCCGCCGAGTTGGGTCTCTACAACACCAGCGGGCCAAGCATCGCCATCGGGGTGGCCATCGCCCTTCTGGCGGGCCTGACCCTTACTCCGGCGATGTTGTGTATTCTCGGCGATCACGCCTTCTGGCCACGCAAGGCCCGCCACATCAAAGAGGCCGGCGCCTGGCATTTCTGGGCGGGCAAGGTGGTCAAGCGCCCCATCGTCGCGCTGGTATTGCCGGTGATCGTCCTCGTCCCGCTGGCTATCTATGGCAACGGCTTGGCCAGAGACTTCGACCTGCTGGGCGACCTCAACAAGGACAACGAAGCCCGGGTGGGCTTTGAGGTGCTGGCCGAGCACATGGGACCGGGCACCATGCAGCCTCTCAACGTAGTGGTGGTCGATCCTGTCGGTTACGATACGCCCCAGGGTCTGGCCCGCGCGAACCAGTTGGCCACCAAACTGGCCGGACTGGATCACGTGACGTTGGTCAGAAGCTTCCAGGGCTCGTTGGCAGACCCCAAGACCCTCAACGTGGCCGACCAATTGGGAGTGCAGGCCAAGGCGGTCCGCGAGGGCGAGACCCAACTGAAGGAAGCGGTGGCCCTCATGGGTGCGTCCACGGGGTCGCTGCAGCAATTGCGGGACGCGGCTTCAGGCCTCACCGACGTCTACGGCTACCTCGCCCAGTTGGCCCAGGGCTACCCGGACGTACTGCAGGAGCCCGGATACCAGCAGGCAATCAACGGGCTCACCGAGCTGGTCAAGATCGCGCAGGCGAGCGGGCTCTCGTCGGGGGCCTCCTCTTCAACCGAGTCGGCGACCGCGGGCATCTCCACGAGCGATCAGTTGGAGGCACTGGTCAGCCAGGCTCTCACTCAGATCGATGCCGTCGCCTCCGGGCTCGAGAGCCTGCAGACCACGTTCAGTTCGCGGCCCGACGCCATCCTTCTCCCCGATCTCTACCTCAAGAGCAACGAGGGTCTCAAGGCCCTGCGCGACGCCTACCTCTCCTCCGATGGCACAGCCGCCCGACTGCAGGTGGTGCTGGACACCGGACCCTACAACCCAGAGGCGCTCGCCGCGGTGCAGACCATCCGCTCAGTTCTCGCCGCCGACGGCCTCGGCGGCGTGGTCGAGGGCAACTCGGCCGTGCTCCTGGATCTGCGGGACTCCTCCAATCGGGACATGACTCGGGCCATCATCTTCGTACTGTCCGGCGTGTTCGTCGTCTTGCTGCTGCTGCTGCGGGCCTTGGTCGCCCCCGTCTATCTGATCCTGACCATACTGCTTTCCTACACGGCGACCCTCGGGGTGACGCGCATCCTCTTCGTGGATATCATCGGAGCGGCCGGCATCGTGTGGTGGGTGCCCATGTTCATGTTCGTGATGTTGGTCGCGCTCGGCATGGACTACAACATCTTCCTGATCGGCCGGGTGAAGGAGGAGGTCGCGGCCAGAGGCACCCGCCCGGGGACCCGGCTGGCCCTCGCCCGCACGGGCGGCATCATCACCTCCGCCGGCATCATCATGGCGGGGACTTTTGCCAGCATGATGAGCGCGAGCATCCTCGGATTGTTGCAGATAGGCTTCGCGGTGGCTTTCGGCGTGTTGCTGGACACCTTCGTGGTCCGCACCACCCTCGTACCCGCCATCGTAGTGCTTCTTGGACGGTGGAGCTGGTGGCCGCGGCGGGGGCCGGCACGTTCGCGGAAGACTGCGGATTCGCAGGCAGGCCAGCCACTGCCCGAGCCGTCATCCGAGCCCGAGCCCGACGCTCCCAAGCCCTGAGCGAAGACCCCCTTTACCTCGCAGGGTCTACTCGTAGCGGCTGAAAACTGGTATGGGAATACGATTTTTCGAGTTTGCGCTTGCACTTCTCTAGCGCCGGTAGTATTCCTATGATATCGTCGGATCTCAGGATGCGGCCTGTATAGACGGGTCGCGGTCCACAGTCGGCGATCTCGCCGAAGGGGTTCATGACACCGTTCTAGACTGCCGGTAGTTTGGGGGCTCCGGCGCCCTTCAACGAACCAACTAGTCGGGTCCACAACTCTGGGGCGACCGTCGTTGTGGCTGTCACTTCAGGACAACAGAGGGAGTGCAGATGGCAGAGGAGAAGAAAAGACTAGACGTAACACCTGAGAAGACAGTCGTCAGGGCCCTCGCCCTCGGTGGTCTTCTGGGTGGTTGCGACCCCGCGGCCGTGGACGTCAAGGATGGCAAGATCATCCGCGTCCGGCCCATGCATTTTGATTGGAAATATCCCAAGGACAGCTTCCGCACCTGGAAGTTCACCCGCGACGG
>JAKAHF010000480.1 GCA_021815245.1 Actinomycetes bacterium | reverse complement strand
TGCACTACCTGTTCGGCGGCCAGCTCAAGTGCCCGCTGGTGGTGCGCACCGCTCTGGGCGCCGGCATGGGCACAGCCGCGCACCACTCGCAGTCGCTCGAGGCCATGATGTGTCACACGGCCGGCCTGATAACCATCTGTCCGGCGACCCCGTACGACGTGAAAGGCCTGCTGATCTCGGCCATTCGCGACGACAACCCTGTGGTCTTTCTTGAGCACAAGATGCTCTACTCGGTGAAGGGCGAGGTGCCCGAAGGCGACTACGCCATCCCCATCGGCAAGGCCGACGTCAAGCGCGAAGGCAGCGACGTGACCCTCGTCTGCTGGTCGGCCATGGTGCGGCAGTGCCTGGCGGCGGCCGAACAGCTCGAGAAGGAAGGCATCAGCGCCGAGGTGCTCGACCTGCGCACGCTGATCCCGCTCGACAAGGAAGCCATCCTCGAGTCGGTCGCCAAGACCCACCGCCTGGTCATAGTGCACGAGGCCTGCCTGACCGGTGGGTTTGGCGGTGAGATAGCGGCCATCGTCGCCGACGAGGGCTTCGACCTGCTCGACGCGCCCATCGTGCGGGTGGCCGGCCCGGACACCCCGGTGCCGTTCTCCCCGGTGCTCGAAGCCGAGTGGATCGTGAAGGCCGACAAGATCGCGGCCGCGGTCCGCCGCTTGGTGGCCTGACGCGACATGACGCCGAGCGAGAGGGAGCGCGCATGGCCGAATTGATCGTGATGCCCAAGCTGGGGCTCCTCATGGAGAACGGCGTGGTCAGCGCCTGGCGCGCCGGCGAAGGCGACCCGGTGGCGATCGGTGACGTCATCGCCGAGATCACCACCGACAAGATCACCTACGAGTTGGAAGCCCAGTCGGCGGGCGTGCTGCTGAAGATAGTCCTGTCGGAGGAGGTCGAGGCGCCAGTGGGAGCGCCCATCGGAGTCATCGGCCAACCGGGGGAGGACTTCTCGGGGCTACTGAGCGGCGTTCCGGGCGGCGAAGCTACCTTCGGCGCCGGGCTCGCGCCGGCAGACATCGACACCACAGGGGTGGCGGGCGCGGCGCCGGGCGCCGCGCCCCCAAGCCAAGCCGCCGGTCGCATCGTCGCCTCTCCGGCGGCGAAGAAGCGCGCCGCCGAACTCGGTGTCGACCTCGCTGCTGTGAGAGGCAGCGGCCCGGGCGGCCGCATATCGCTCGACGACGTGGAGGCCGCAAGCCGGGTCCTCCCCTCTGTCAAGACTCTCGCTGAAGGCGGCGCTATCCCGCCGGTACTTCAGGCCCCCCTACCGGCGGCGGCACGGCCCACCGCCGCCGGATTTCCAGGCGACACGACCCCGGCATCTGTGGCCGGCACCGCCGGTGCCGGGGTCTTCGCGACTCCCCTCGCCAAGAAGGTAGCGGCTGAACTGGGGGTCGACCTCGGTCACGTGCAGGGTGGCGGCACGAGCGGGCGTGTCTTGGCGGCCGACGTCGAGGCGTTCGCCGCGGCTGCGCCGGGCGCCCGGCCCGGTCAGACGGCGGCGACAGGGTCTGCCGAACCGCGGGGCGGTGTCGCTCAGCAGTATCCCTATTCGGGGATGCGCAAGTTGATCGGCGAGCACATGGACGCCAGCCGCAAGCTCGCCCCCACGGTGACCTACACCGCCACCGCCGACGTGGAGCAGCTCAAACGTCAGCTGGCCGCGGCGAACGCCGGTCGGGCAGACGACGACAAGGTCAACGTGACGGCGGTGACGATCAAGGCCGTCGCATCGACGCTGCGCCGCATGCCGCGATTCAACGCCAGTCTCGACGGCGACGTCATCAAGATATGGCGCGACGTGAACGTTGGTGTTGCGGTGGCACTGCCCGACGGATTGATCGTGCCGGTGGTACGGCACGCCGACGAGAAAACGCTCACGGTCATCGCCCGCGAGGTACGCGACCTGGCCCGCCGGGCGCGCGAGAACAAGCTGCTGCCCGACGAGGTCGCGGGTGGCACGTTCACGGTGACCACACTCGGTCCGTATCGTTCGGTCGAGTTCTTCGATCCGATCATCAACCAGCCTGAAGCGGCGATTCTTGGTGTAGGCCGTATGCAGGACAGCGTGGTCGCCATCGACGGGGCTCCCACGGTGCGCGCGACGATGGGCCTCTCACTGACCTGCGACCACCGCATGCTTGACGGTGCGCCCGCGGCGGAGTTTCTCCGCGTACTCATGGACTATCTCGAGCAGCCGCTCACCATCGCCTTCTAGCCTCATCGCTCGAAAGCCGGTCACATGAAGGGTGGTTTCACATGAGGTTCGATCTCGCCATCGTCGGCGGCGGTCCGGGAGGTTACACGGCCGCTCTGCGGGCCGCGCAACTGGGTATGAGTGTGGTGCTCGTGGAGAGCACCGCTCTTGGCGGCGTCTGCCTGAATCGGGGGTGCATTCCCACCAAAGCGATGCTGCAGACCGCGGCGCTCGCCCACCAACTGAAGAATGCCGCCAAGTTCGGCTTGGTGCTCGGAGCCGAACCGCACGTCGACTACCCCGCCGCGATCGCCCGGCGCGACGCGGTGGTCAAGCGCCTGCGGAATGGCACCCGGGGCCTTCTAGTCAAAGCCAACGTCACCATGCTCGCCGGCCGGGCCTCGCTCACGGGGCCTCACACGCTGCTGGTCGAGCCGGTCGAGCGTGACGTGGGCACCGGCAAGGGCAGCGAGCTGAGCGCGCCGCAAACCATCGAGGCGGCGACCCTCATGATATCGACGGGTTCGAGGCCGCTGGTTCCCCCGGTGCCGGGCGCCGATCATCCCCGGGTGCTCGACACCGACGGCGCGCTCGATCTGCGCGAGGTGCCGGCGCGCATGGTGGTTGTCGGTGCGGGAGCCGTCGGTTGCGAGTGGAGCCAGATCTTCGCGCGTCTCGGTTCTGCCGTGACGCTCGTCGAGATGCTCCCCGCCGTGCTGCCCCGGGCCGACGCCGACCTCAGTGCCGAGATCGCCAAGGCGCTGAAGCGCGACGGCATCGCCGTGCGCACCGGCACCGCGCTGGTGGCCGTGCGCGAGGCTGGCGCCGGGCTTGAAATCGATCTTGCGGTGGCCGCCGACGGCGACGCAGCCGCGGCTGGTGCCTCCACCGGCGTGCTCGACACCCTCACGGCCGACTACGTGCTCATTGGTGCCGGACGGGGCCCGAACACCGAGGGTCTCGACCTCGCCGCCGCCGGAGTGGCAACCGACCCCAAAGGCTGGATTCCAACCGACGAGTACCAGCGCACGAACATTCCCTCGGTGCTCGCCATCGGCGACGTCACAGGCGTGGCCCTACTCGCCCATGTCGCCTCCCATCAGGGA
>JAKAHF010000479.1 GCA_021815245.1 Actinomycetes bacterium | reverse complement strand
GATGGAAGTGATCGGGGCGCGCGCCGCGCCCGCGAAGACGGCCGCCATGCCCACGGCCGCGTAGGCGCCACTGCTGGCGGTGACCCCGGGAAAGAGCGTTTGCATGATCTTGCCGTATGAACCCCCCAGCATGGCTCCGATGAAGAGGGCGGGCGCGAAGACGCCCCCCGAAAACCCGCCGCCCAGTGTGAGCGACGTCGCGGCGATGCGCGCGAAGATGAGCACCGCGAGCAGCCACAAAGCCAGTTCACCGCGGAGCGCGCTGTCCATGGCGGCGAAGCCCGTGCCGAAGACCTGTGGGAGAAAGTAGCCGATGAGGCCGATCGCGATACCCGCGATGGGAGGCTTGATCCAGGCTGGAATACGCCACCGGTCGAACACGTCCTCTGAGAAGTAGAGAGCCCGCACGAACAGGAGGGCGGCCGCGGCGGCGAGCACCCCCAGTCCGAGATACATCAGCAGTTCCCAGTTGCTCACGAGTTCGTAGGCCGGCACGTGGAATGCCGGGTAGTCGCCCAGGAAGAGTCTGGCCACCACGCTGGCCGAAACCGAGGCGAAGACCATGCTGCTCACCGACGCCACCCCAAATTCAGCCGCCAGAACCTCGAGGGTGAACATGACCCCGGCGATCGGAGCGTTGAAGGTGGCCGCGATGCCTCCGGCGGCGCCCGCTCCCACCAGGGTCAAGAGCCTCTGCCGGTCGATCTTGAGGAACTGGCCGAGGGTAGAACCGACCGCCGCACCGATCTGGATGATCGGTCCCTCGCGACCGACCGCGCCGCCCGAACCGATCGTGATGGCCGAGGCAACGGCTTTGACGAGGATCACCACCGGCCGTATGCGGCCGCCTCGGATCTCGATGGCGGCCATGACTTCGGGAACCCCGTGTCCCTTGGCTTCGGGAGCCAGGAAATGTACGAGTGGTCCGACCACGAGGCCGCCGATGACCGGCAGTAGGAGCACGTACCAACCGCCCAGACCGGCGAAGGCCTTGGCGCCTTCATCGAAGAAGAGCCGCTGGAAGAGTTTGATGATCTCGATGAAAGCGACCGCGCCCAGTCCGGTGACGGCGCCCACCACGGCGGCGAGTAGCGCTGTGCCCGCGACAGGCGAGTTTCGCACCCTGAGGGCTGCCCGGCCGAGCCAGGACGTGAGGTTGCGTACGAGGTCGCGAGAGTCCACCGGCCGGCTACCTCCTGCCCGGGTTGCGCACGAGCGACACGAGAGCGCCCGCGATCGCGAGCCCCGTGGCCACGAGCATAGCGGTCTCGAATCCGTTGGCGAACGATGATGCGGCCGCCGCGGAGGCTTCCTCGCCGAGGAACAGCACGCGTCCACCGGTCGGTCCGAGGCCCGAAGCGGCTATCGCGCCGAGCAATCCCACAGAGACCCCTTGACCCGCTGTGCGCATGGTGCCCAGGAAGCCTGAGGCCAAGCTGAGCTGGTTTCGAGGCACCGAACCCATGACCGCGGACATGTTTGGGGCGCTGAACATGGCCATTCCGATGCCTACGACCCCCAGGGCGATGAGGATGCGCCATATCGGCACAACCTCGGGGAGGAGGCCGAGTTGGAGGGCGCCCGCTCCCGCGAGCAGCATGCCGCAAGTCGCGGGGACGCGGCTGCCTATGCGGTCCGATAGGCGACCGAACACGGGTGAGAGCGCGGTCATGAAGGCCGGCTGCACCAACATGACCAGTCCCGTCTTCTGGGGGGAGTACCCTTGGGCGATCTCGAGGAACACCGCGTTGAGGGTGGTGATCGCGTAGATCGCCGCGTAGTTGAGGAAGGCGGCGCTCGTGTTTGCCGCAAACACCCGGTTCTTGCGAACGAGATCGAGGTCGAGAACCGGGTTGGGCACGCGCGTCTCGACCACGTAGAAGACCACGAGGAGCACGACGAACCCGGCGAGGAGGCCGAGGGTCATGGGACTGCGCCATCCCCAGAACGGCACGAAGATCAACGGCACCAGCAGGGCCGAGAGCAGCAGAGCGAGCAGCGCCGTGCCGGGCCAGTCAAGCGAGGAGGTGGCACCCGCGATGGATCCGGCATCGCGGGCCGCGGCGCGGTCACGACGTTCGGCGCCCAGGAGGAAGAGGCCGTTGACGCCGGTTATGACCACGATAGGGACATTGATGAGGAATATCCATCGCCAGCTCGTGTGACTGACGATCAGTCCGCCTACGGGCGGACCCGCCATCAGCCCGACGTAGCCCGCCATCGCGTTCAAGCCAAGGGCCTTGCCTCGCTCTTCGGGCGGGAAGGCGGCCGTGACGAGAGCCACTCCGGTCGATGCCGTGAAGGCCGCGCCGCATCCCTGCAGACAGCGGGCCACGATCAGGAAGGGTGCATTGACTGCGAGCGCGCAGGCGACGGAGAAGACACCAAAGATGGAGAGACCGGTCAAGTAGAAGAGGAGCCGGCCGTGCGCGTCGGCCAGACGGCCGACCGGGATCAAGAAGACGCTCATGGCGAGGACGTACACGGCCTGTACCCAGAGTGCCTCGGAGTAGCTCAGGCGCAGCGCCGGCCCGATGGTGGGCAGGGCGACGGCCACCACAGTGGTCAGCAGGGTACCCATGAACATGCCGATGGAGCACAGTATCAGTAGTCTCCAACGGTGACGGCTCAGCGCGGTCTCATGGGCTGTGGGTACGGGTGCGTTCACGCTCGCTCCCAATACTACAGCCTCGGTCGGCGGGTGATTGACTTTCGCCCTGCAGCGCGGTAGGTTTGTATTCGCATACGAACTCTAATACGAAGTTATGAATCCTCATCCGGCCCGTCTGCCAGCGTCGTGCCGGATTCTCTGCGCAAGCCGTGTCTTTCACCGCGCGATCAGATAGGAGCTGGGGACAATGGCGGAACAAGACTTCATTCACATGCCCACCCTTGAAGAGTACTCCGAGCGCTTCAAGGACTTCTTCAAGTTCAGGAGATCCGAGGACGGCATCCTCGAAGTGCGCATGCACACCTTCGACGGTCCGGTGCGCTGGAGCTATCAGATGCACCATGCTATCTCCGAGCTGTGGACGGCGGTGGGTCACGACACCAAGAACGAGGTTCTGATCTTCACCGCCACCGGTGACCAGTGGATCAACGAAGTCGACGCCTCGTCGTTCAGAGACGTCGAGGAGGACCCCGACAACATCCCGCGCTTCAATGTACAGATCTACGACACGCTGAAAGTGGTCGAGAACTTCGTCAACGACATCGAGATCCCGACCATTTGCGCCATCACCGGCAAGGGCATCCACTGGGAGATGGCGATGATGAGCGACATCACTCTCTGCACCCCCGACTTCGTACTCCAGGA
>JAKAHF010000478.1 GCA_021815245.1 Actinomycetes bacterium | reverse complement strand
CTTCACTCGCTCCGCAAAGCGAATGTCGGCGTGCACGCGGGCTCGCGCCGTACGGCCGGGTTGCCCAGGCCAAGGCAGATAGTCGCTAACATGTTGCGCACCAGGAAGCAAGGGTGCCAGCGACACCTCTACTGAGATTGGACGAACTCCGACGACGCGAAGGCACGCGTCGCTGATGATCTTCTGAGCCTCCAAGGCGGCCTTATGTGCAGTGCCATCCCGGTTGCTTCGCAGATTGCCGGGGTTTCGGTCGAGCGCGATCGGTGTCGCCGTGATGAAGCGCTTGGTGGCGCGACACCACCGGCTCGGATAGAGCGTCTTCTTTGACGGCACGTCGACGCGGCGGACATGGAACGGCGGCAGCGTCCTGGCCGCGAGTGTCAGCTCGCCGCGTTCATTCGCGCGTTCCTTCTCCCACTTCGCGAGCAGGCGAAACAGAATCTCGCGACCGTTCTTTGGCAGCTCGCGAGGCAGGACCAGTGCACAGCCCATGAGCGTACCGTCGGCGTGCTCTTGGCCGACGAAGGGCAGCGGGACGAAGGCGACATGTGTCTGCTTCGCCGGACCGTCCGCCGTATGGCCCGAGAGCGTCTCCGGCAGATCGGCGCTACCATGTGCCTCGATCAAGGCGTTACGCAACGCCCGGGCGACATCGGTTGCCCTTGAGGCAAGCGGCCGGGATCCGCCGACGCGCTCGAAGATCACCCAGTCGCTGGAGAACACGCTCTCGTGCTGTGCAGGTGGCTCAGCAACATCAAACACGGCGCGATACCGCTGCGGCCGCGCGGGAAGCACACGAGGTTCGACCGCTCGATGGCGTTGGAACGCCTCCTCGAGGCGCTCGAGTTGACGTGGCCCGACCACGCGCAGGACAACCTCACCTTCGTCACTGGGGACGAGCGTCGGTGTGAGGTCGCCGTCGACGAGTGTGCATCGCACCAGCGAGGAGGAGTGACCCAAGCGCGTGACGCGCGCGCAGAGCTGCTCCAGCGCAGCGCGGTGAGGCGACGGGTCGGCATCGGGCCAGAGGAACCCGAAGGTCGGCGCCTCGGGAAGGATGACGGGGAACGTACGAACTTGGCGAATGCGCCGCTCGGGATGCAGGGCGGCGGCGATTTTGAGAGCCTTTGCCGAAGGTTTGGCTCCGACTGCAAGGGCTTCTTGCTTCACCTTCTCGAGCGCCGCCTGGGCCCTCTTCTTCGCCGCTGGAGTGTTGGCTTCGGCCACCTTCTCTTCGGCCTTGCGGATGGCCTCGTCGCCACCGAGCGTGACGTCGTTGACCGGCACGTAGACGTCCTGCACCTGCCGCCTGCCGACCTTCGACTCTGGATCTACTCGCAGGCATGGCGCTCCCTGCTGTTCGAGCCAGAGGAGCGCATCTCGCTCGACTGGGTCCATCGGGTCGTGATCGTGGAGCGCGGCGACCAGCGCCGAGAAGAAGCGCGCAGGATGCGGCGGCCACTCGGCGCGTTCGCGGTCATTGTGCGCGGTCGCCGCATAGCGCCCCGTCAGGAGCTCGATCTCGATCGCGAGCATCACTCATCTCCCACATCAGTCTCAGCTACTGCAAGCTCGCGGCTCTTTCTCACGAGATCGGCCAGCTTCGGCGAGGGCTGCAGTTCCGCAAGTGCTTCACCCGCAGGCTTGTCGAACTTGATGCCGTCAGGAAGCTTGGCGATGGCCTCGTTGTAGAGCGCGATTGCCCCAGCGAGGTCGAGATCCACGGGAGTTGTACTCCCGTCTCGGGCGACCACCTCGAGCTTCAGCGCCGAGCCCTTCTTCGGCACGAGCAGGCAGCGGGAGCGCAGATCGTGTCCGCGGCTCTCCGCGGCGAATATGGCGAGCAACCCGAGCGCAGCCAGCACCGTACGGGCTTCCTCCGCTCCAACGGTGAAACCCAGACGTCGCAACGCCGCGAGCGAGAGCACCACCGTGTGCCTCGCCTCGTCGATCGTTACACCACCGGCCACCGAGTCAATGGTTGGAGTCACATTGCCGTGGTTCACCTCGGAGGGCTTGCCCTCCTTGCCGAACTTGATCGGGTCACCCTTTTTGTGGCTCTTGTCGTCCTCCTCGTACTTCTTTGCCTTCTCCTTGTCGGTCGTCCATTGCTCGCTGTCGTCGGCCGCGACGTAGATGTCCGCAGCCTTCTTAAGGATGTTCAGGGGATCGATTCGACTTGCCGTCTTGCTGCCTCCGGCGGCGTTGATGCCGACGATCTCCGAGACCAGCGCGCGCTGAAACTTGGCGCCGAGGCCGCCCTTGGGTCCCGTGCTGTCCCACAGGCCAAACACTAACCCTGTCGGGCAAACCCTGAACAGCGCGGTCGCGTTTTTGGTGCTCGCATCCGTAAACGACTTACCGATGTCGGAAAGGCGGAAGAGCTGGTCGTTGAGCAGGCTGTCACGCAGTAGGGCGTCCGCGATGCGGTGCGGTGCCGTTAGGGATGTCACACGGCCCACTTCCGGCGCGATGTCGGAGAAATCTACCGTGACCACCGGCAGCGCGATTTTCTTCTCATCCCATAGCTCTTGCAGCGCCTCCTCCATGCGATTCGCCTGGCTTTGCACCGAGTCGATCAGTACGCAGGTAACGTCTCGCCCATCAATGCGTCGCGTCTCGAAGGCATACTTAGCGCCGGGCTTTTTGTTGTTGTCGTCGACCGCATGGGTGGGTGGGAAAATCTTGTCTCCCGGCCCGCCCGCAGGCTCCAGTATGGCCGTGCCGCGGATGGCGACGGCATCCTCGACCAGTTTCTTAAGCTCTTCAAGCTTCAGTTTCCCTGCCTGGTCTTTCTCTGCTTCTTCCATGGTCCCATCTCCTTCTCGAAACCAACCCTCGAACAAAACGGTACAACACCTAAATTAGTCCCCCCACCGTCGCAAACGGGGCTACAGGTGGCCGGGTCGCTTGTAGTATTGATCCAGCACGGCTTTGAGGGGGCGGGACGGCGAAGTGGCGGCCTTGATCCTTCCCCAGGCAGCACTTCTTGCACTTGAGCCCGCTGTCGCAGGGGCACGGGGCGTTGCGCCTCGTACCGGTCATTGGCCGTCTCCGTGGGAGGCCCTGCCCCGCCGGCGCGAGTCTCCGGGGGAAGGGGTATCGAGGCCGATGAGGCGCCCGAGGTCGCGGTGGATGCGGGCGACGCGCTCAACCTGGCCCTTGGCCGGGAAGCGCTCGTAGAAGCCCTCAGAGCGGAAGTCGCGGACCTTCTCGGCCCATGGGGCCAGGCGCTGCTCCCACCGGAGGGGACGCTCCTCCTCGGGGAAGGCGTCGGAGCCGGCGAGCTGGGCGCAGACGCGAAGCATGGCCTTGAGCGT
>JAKAHF010000477.1 GCA_021815245.1 Actinomycetes bacterium | reverse complement strand
TAGGCTCCTTACCCTTGCTGCCTGCATCTACCTCAATCATGAGCTTGGTCGTCCCAGCCGGGCGATCGTTGACTACACTGCCTGACGTGGCATCAATCATCTAGCCCCAGCCTACAAGACTACTCGGAAGCTCTCCGGTCTCTGACGCATCAGCCCGCATGAGTAGCGTGTATGCGGAGGGCGCGGCAAGCAGACCGCTGTTTTCCAGGTGGAAGTGGCGACGTTCACCTGGAGGTATGTTCTCAGCCGGCTGGTCCGCTCTTGCCAATCGGGTGAGCGCCTGACCGAGCACCGCGAGTCCTTCAGGGTCGCCGATGATCTCGATCCTCATCTCGCGGTTGTTCACGATTTTGGGCACCACCCATACCCTTGCTTTCTTCTCTGGGATGCCTTGGCTTCTTCCCAACAGAATCCTCCTGTCGCCGATCTTGTCTCTCTTCAGATCCCCATAGTACTGGTGTGGCATTGTTCCTGCGATCGAGTTCTGCCGGGCTTTCGTGCCGCCTTCTCGCTGGAACGTGCCACCTGCAGGCCGAGCTTCGCCTCTGGGAGCACTCATTGGAGCGAAGCACCCCACATGCACCCCCCTAGGTGATTGCCACGAGGAGAGTAGTGATCCCGTAGACAAGAGCCACGGCGATAGCCACGGCCGACACAGTTGTCCCCCAGTGGGCGTGAAACCGGTTCGTCAGCCGGTCGGTACGCGCCATGATCCCCAAAGCGAGTGCGGTCAATGAGACGGCGGTGGCCACTCCCCAGACCAAGATTGCGAAAAGCGGCGGCTCGATCGATTTGCCGCTGGACTCCCCAATGGCTTGCTGATACCAGTACCCGGACGCAATCGCCAGAATGAAGAACGTTGCCACCGCAAGAATGCTCAATACGAACGAGGCGACCCCGAACTTCGAGTTCGGCGGACACTGGCGCGAATGTGGTCCGGAGGCGCCGACTGCCTCTTGTCCCCTCGGTAGCCGTTGGCCGCAAGAGGGGCAGAATCTCGCGTCTTGCAGGTAGCCGTTGCCACAGGACGGACAGAACTCACTTGGCACAGCCTCGTCTCCTCTCAAAGAGTCTGCCTACTGGCCGCGTCCGTCCCTGAGACACCATCGGGGACCGATTTGCCCAAATGAGCCAGCCAGGCGTCGGCGAACATGCTCATGAGAACCCTTCCACCGCTTCATGGTGCTCGCATCCGCGCGGTACGGGTCACTCGCCCAGCGACGCTGTGACGCTGCGCCTAGTGGAAATACTCCCACAGATCCTCCCAGCTATTCGGCCATTCCTTCTTGATGATTATGTCGATCGCCCAGCCAGGTAGGCCGTTCCAAGTAGTGTACCCGTCAATGAGTATGTCCAGAGCCCTCGCCGCCCTTTCCTCTGGGGTTAGGCCCTTGTCGTCGAGACGTCCTATGTCCCAACCAAACTCGAATGCATCAACAAGTTCGGAGAGGGTTTCAAGTATTCCCAGGAAGTTGTGTCCTAGGGGGTCGGTACGGTTGGTCGGGTTGTCCTCGCAATAGACGTACAGATTGGCGCTGGCGGGGCGGGCGATACTAGGCGAAGCCCAGTCAACGGTCAGGAACCGGCGAGTCTGCGGGTCGTAGTATCGATGCAGCAGGTAGTAGAGTCCCGTATCAGAATCGTAGTAGTAGCTGGCGTAGAGGAATGGATTCTCGACAGTCTCAGTCGCGGCCACCAGTCGGCCCCATGGATCATATGCGTAGAGATTGACCAAAGCACCGGTCTCGTCCATGAGTGAGACACCATGCGTTAGCAGGGCGTTAGCAATGGGAGCGTATGATCACGAGATCAATGGGTGGTAGAAATGGAAAAGCCCGGCAAAACCGGGCTTTTCATGAGGTAGCGGGGACAGGATTTGAACCTGTGACCTTCGGGTTATGAGCCCGACGAGCTACCGGACTGCTCCACCCCGCGTCGATTGGACGATGGAGTATATCACAGTGCTCTCGGTGCAACCGCGCTCCTGAGATTCCCCCGCAATCGCGTATCCCCCATGCGCCAAGATCAGACTTTGGGTGGAGGCGCCCCCCGCTCCCGAAGCCTAGATTGGGTGTCCGCGGCTCCTGCTCAACAGGGGGAGCCCGCTTCAGGCGGGACCTCTTCGCGCGCCGTCGCCGCATTTTGCGCAAGTTTCCGCCCCTGAATGCCGATACATGGAGAGGTAACGCGACGGAAGGGCCCGCCAGCACACATGGCTCGCAACCGACTAGGCAGACTACGCAGATCGGTGACCGGCTCCGCCGGATGTCAGGCGCACGTCTCGCCTACCCCGTCCGGCGCCGAACCCAAGCGCGGAGACACTCGCCGGCTCGCACCGTGGACGATCACCATCGGCGTCTGTCTCGTGGGAGCGGCCATCTGCGCCGCCTTCTTGTTCTCCTCAGGCGTGACGGCACTGGCCGCTCTGCCGTCCGGAATGAACTCGGCCGACCTCTCAGACGGCGCGCAGGCTCAGGTCGGCGATCTCGCGACACAGGCTTCGGCCGTGCAGGCCGAGATCGACGCGCTCGATGGCGAACTCGAGGGGTATGCCGAGACCTTCAACCAGCTCCAGCTGCGCCTTACCGAAGTGAACACCGAGCTGTCCGACCTTCGCCGGCAGCTCCGCACCGCCGAGAAAGAGCACGCCTACCGGGTGCAGAAGTTCGAGAATCGCATCGTGGCCCTCTACAAGTCGGGCGGCGACGAGAGCTTCTTCTCCGTGTTGCTCGACTCAGACGGATTGGCCGACCTGATCAACCGCATGCGGCTGCTCGCCACGCTGGCCGATCAAGACCAGCATCTCGTCGATACGCTGAGCGACAGCACCGACGGCCTCGAAACCGTCATGAAGCAGATCGAGCGGACCAAATCGGAAGAGCTGGCGATTCGCGATCAGATCGAATCGCAGAAGAGCCGCATCGAAACGGCGCTCGCCACCCGGGAGCAGAGGCTGTCGACCATCGATTCAAACATCGCGGCGATTCTCGAGGAGGAACGCCAGCGTCAGCTCAGCTTCACCGGCCCGGTGCCGAGGACGGGCAATCCCGTCATCGACCAGCTCATCCAGACGGCCCTCTACTACCAGGGCATCCCCTACGTGTGGGCCGGCGACCGCGTGGCGACCGGCTTCGACTGCTCCGGTTTCGTGCAGTACGTGTTCCGTCAGCATGGCGTCCAGCTTCCCCACTACTCGGGCTATCAGGCCCAAATGGGGCAGGAGATCATGCCCGAGAACATCCAAGCCGGTGACGTGCTTGCGTTCGGCTGGCCGGTGCACCACGTCGGCATCTACCTCGGCGATGGGCTCTTCATCCACG
>JAKAHF010000476.1 GCA_021815245.1 Actinomycetes bacterium | reverse complement strand
TCCCCAGAAGTGCCTCGTAGCGGACTGCCGTCAGGGACAGGACAGCGTTCTCTGCCGAACCCACCTATACGCATGGCAGAAGCATCGAGACTCGATTCCGGTCGAGGTCTGGTCCCTTTCCAAGGAGGCGTCAGCCATCTGCAAACCGACCCATTCGTGCCCCGTCGCAATCTGCCGGCTTGATGTGCGACCAGGACAACCCTTCTGCACGGCCCACCTACTCAGGTGGAACCGCAACGGCTCTCCGCCGCTCGACCAATTCGCTAGCCAGCTCAACGACGTTGGTCGGGCCTGCTATGACCTCACGACCCTGCCCGAGACCCTGCGTCGTGAATCGCAGTACCTCCTCCAGGCTCTTCATGATCGCAACACAGCCTCACTCACGTTCTCCCTGGGGAAAGAGTTCTTCAGCACGCTTCGTCGCAGCGGCATTGAGACGCTGACCGCGATTTCACGCGATTCGTGGAGTGATTGGTGGGCGGTGCATGGAACCAGTCGAGGTCTCGGCTCGATGAGCCTCTTGCGGTTTGCCTCGGATGCACTGGCCGACCTCGTAGAGGGGACCGGCTGGGACAACGAATACCCACGAGACGTCTGGGACCGGCACCGTCTTGGCGTTGCCGGAAGGGTCCGTTACCTCGACTTTCGCGATATCACCCAGCCTGGGCTCCGCGACCTCGTCAAGCGATGGTGTCGACAACGGCTCACTGCCAACGGGATGGACATGAACGGCGTCTCAAAGGACCTGCTCGCCGTGCGCCACCTCTCAGCGTCGTTGGCGAAACGACGACCAGGGAAGGATCTCACGAACATGGACCGCGAATTTCTCGAAGAGTGGTTCGTAGATCTGTCGACACTCAAGAACACTCGGACCGGAGAATCCATCAGCCATTCACATCGCAAGGCAATGCTGAGCGCGGTGAGTGTGTTGTTGCACGACAATCAACGCTATGGTTGGCGCCCCGAAGTCCCAGCAACCGCCCAAGTGCATCTGGACGACTACCCACGGCGAAGTGAGCAGATCCCAAGGGCCATACCTGAGTCCGTGATGCGCGCCATCGAAGCGCCCGGAGCGCTAGAGATGATCTCGCGACGCGAGTATCGGCTGATCACCCGTCTCCACATCGAGACGGGGATGCGCAATGCCGACATTCGGCACCTCGTGCACTGGCGCTTCCTCTCGAGGGATGGCGCCGGCAGGCCCTATCTGCTCTTCTACAACTCGAAGATCGGACGTGACGCTGTCATTCCGATCGGCGAGGACCTCGCGAAGGAGCTCATAGGGTGGGCCGACGTTGTTCGATCGAGGTACCTCGATGTCGCCGAGCGAGAGAGTTCACGGCCCCCTTCGTCACGAGTCGGCGCGTTGAAGCTCTTCCCTTCACCGATCGCGAATCCGACCGGATGCAAAGCAATTGGCTACTCGGGCTATCGTGCTGCTCTCCAAAGCTGGTTCGACCGTATCGAACTCGTTGACGAGACGGGCCGGGCGATCCACGTCACCAGTCACCAGTTCCGCCACACCTATGGCACGAGGCTCATCAACGCCGATGTTCCGGCACACATCGTTCAGGCTCTGTTGGACCACACGTCACCTACCATGACTGCCCACTACGCCCGGCTGAACGACAAGACCATCCGCAGTGCGTGGGAGCAAGCCACGGCCAAGATCGACGGCGCTCGCACCACGCCCGATGAGGTACTCGACGTTGAGGGTAGGCTCTCGGACGCGGCGTGGAGTCGCCACCGGGTCGAGCAAGCGGCGGCGCTGCGCCTGGCCAATGGCTACTGCGGCATGTCACCCAGCAAGGTCTGTGAGCAGGCCAATCCGTGTCTATCGTGCGACCTGTTCGTCCCTGATGCAGAGTTTCTCGGCGATTACCAGCAACAGCTGGACGTTACCGAAGCGGTTGCAGTTAGGGCCCGCGGTGAAGGCTACGTTCGGCTCGCCGAGAAGGCCGACCAAGACGCGCTCGCTCTGCAGGGGATCATCCTAAAGGTCACCGGTGCGGAGTCTGCCGAACCGGTCCGAGTCGAACCACCCCGGCGCCGAAGGAGAGAGAATGCGAGCTGACAATTCGAGCCACCTCATTGAGGCGGCGAGGCGCAAACACGAAGAGTGCCTGCGACGAGTCACCGCGGCTATTCGCGAGGCCGATCACCTCCACCAACCCGTCACCATCCAAGGTGTCGCTAAAGCGGCAAGGGTCTCAGCTTCATGGATCTACACCCAGCCCGAGATCTACGAGGCTCTTCGCGCTCGTCGCGCCCAAGGAGACCGACAGGTACTCGGACGAGTACCTAAGGTAGAAATCGCGGGACACGCGAGCCAGCAAAAACGGATCGAACTCCTGGCATCACGGCTGAAGGAGACGAACCAGGACAATCACAGGCTGCGGAGCGAGTTGGCCGTGGTCCACGCAGAATTGCGCCGATTGCGTCAACTCCAGCCACGCAGCACTGTAAGCAGGGAGCAAGAAGGAAACCTGGAATGACAATCGACCGACGAAGTGAATGGACATCGACAATGCGCGGCAACCCCACGGAAGAGGGTCTTGTCTTTGCCCACCGCGACACGTCGCCGCCCCGCATCGAGCCGATGCTGCTGTCGAGAGAGCGGCGCGAGGAGCTCGAGGCTCAAACAATGAACGGCGGCGCCACGCGAGCTCTCGGAGCGGGCAATCGCGTCATCGCCGAGCAACCCGACCCATTGCGCACCTGCTTTGAAAGGGATCGCGACCGGATCCTCCACTCCAACTCATTCCGTCGCCTCGCCGGCAAGACGCAGGTCTTCGTCTTTCCCGCTGACCACCAGAGGACCCGTCTGACCCATGCGCTCGAGGTAGCGCAAGTGGCGACGGCCATTGCTCGAGCAACGGGACTCAACGTCGCACTCACCGAAGCCATGGCGCTGGGACACGACTGTGGCCACGGTCCTGGGGGGCACGCCTCCGAAGAGGCCTTCGATCTCTTCATCCCCGGTGGCTACCACCACGCCGTCTGGGGAGCAGACGTGGTTTTGCGGCCCCTCAATCTCTGTCAAGAGACGCTGGACGGCATTCGCAACCACTCTTGGTCCCGGCCGACGCCGTCGACGCCAGAGGGCATTGTCGTGAGCTGGGCCGACCGATGCGCGTACAGCTGTCATGACCTGGAGGACGCCATCAGCGCTGGAATCGTGACCCAGAACGACGTACCTCTGTCAGTGTCGAAGGTCATCGGGGTAACGCGCTCAGCACAACTCCGGTCGCTCATTGGTGCTCTGGTCACAAGCATCAGTACGACGGGCCAGATCGGCATGGCGGCCTCGTACGCCGAGGCATTGG
>JAKAHF010000475.1 GCA_021815245.1 Actinomycetes bacterium | reverse complement strand
GAAGAGCGTTTCCATGTTCTTCTTGATGCTGTCGGCTACGTAAAGAGCCAGGGCCTGGATGGTAGACGTGGGATTCACCGCCCCGGCAGTGACAAAGATGCTGCCATCGACGATGAAGAGGTTCTTCACGTCGTGGGCGCGGCCCCATTCGTTGACCACCGAGGTCTTCGGGTCTTTGCCCATGCGGGCCGTGCCCATGAGGTGCCAGCCGGCCGCGCGCATGAGCGGCTCGGCGACGGCGTCGACGGCACCAGCGGCGGCGAACGCTTCCTTTGCGCGCTCTACTGCGAGCGCCAGCATCGTCCGGCTGTTCTCGCTCAGCCTGTAGGTGATCTTCGGCGCCGGGATGCCGTGGCTGTCCTTCAGCTCCGGATCGAGGGTGACGGTGTTGGCCTCGTCGGGCAGGTCCTCGGTGATGGCGGCGAGGGTCGCGGTGTGATTGAAGAACCGCCCGTAAGCCCGGTGGTGATCCGCGCCCCAGGGCACGAGGCCGTGCGCCATGCCCCACAGGGCGGTTTGCGCCGGGCCAAGGCCCCGGATGGCCTCGAAGGAGTAGCCGCGGACGAACCCCCGTGATCGATCGGTGCCGTAGAACTGGTGGCTCCAGATTGAGCAGCCGATGGGCCCACGGCGACTCTGGAGGGGCTCGTCGAAGATGCCCGTGATCCAGGTGTAGGGGTGAAACATGAGGTTCTTGCCGACGAGGCCGCTGCTGTTCGCGAGCCCATCCGGGTGCTGGCTGCTCTTCGAGTTGAGCAGCAGCCGCGGCGTACCGATGCCGTTGCAGGCCAGGACCACAATCTCGGCGCGCTGCTCCTGCAGCCGGCCCTCCTCGTCGTAGTAGAGGACGCCATCGGCCATGCCGTCGGGCCGCACCGTGATCTCGCGCACGCGACAGCCAGTCCGGATCCGCACGCCCTTGCGCTGTGCCGCGGGCCAGTAGGTGATGTCGGTGCTCGCCTTGGCGCCCTGGGCGCAGCCGGTCGTGCACGGGCCAAGGTTGATGCAGGGCGCGCGGCCCTCGTACTCACGGGAGGTGATGGCGCTGTCGGACGGCCACCAGTGCCAGCCGAGCTTTTCGAAGCCGGCGGCCAGGGTGTTGCCCAGTTTGCCAAAGGGCAGGGGTGGGAGCGGCGGTTCGTGGTACGGGTAGGCCGGGTCGCCGGCGAGGCCCGAGACACCCATCATGCGGTCGTTGACCGCGAAGTAGGGCTCGAGGGTCTGGTAGTCGATTGGCCAGTCGTCGGCGACGCCGTCCTGGCTCTTCACGCGGAAGTCGCCGGGAGTGAACCGCGGGAAGTGTGCGGCCCAGAGGATGGTGCTGCCGCCGACCGCGTTGAACATCAGCGGCGAGATGGCCGAATGCTCCTCGTTGACCGGGTAGTCGGCAGGCAGCCTGCGGGTGTTGGGGCTGGAGGAGAACTCCCCCATGCTCCGTGTCTCCCAGTCCATCCCGTTGCTTGGGAAGTCCTGCGACTTCATCCAGGGTCCCTGCTCCAGGCAGAGGACGCTCATGCCGGTATCGGCGATGCTCCAGGCGAAGGCCGCCCCCGAGGCGCCGGCCCCGACGACGAGGACGCTCACGGGCTCGTTCGGCATCGGCACATCCTACGGCACGCCGTCCGGTCTCGGAATGTGCGAAGCGTCCTGCCGCCCGCCCTTCTCATGCAATTGCGATCAGCCGATGGTTGCTGTTGGTACTCCGATGAAACGCACGCACAGGGCCGGTTGGCTGCTGATGGGGAGCAGTATCGCCTTGTTCGCCGCTGCGGCATCGTGCTGCGCGCTGCAGTCCGTGGTGCCGGTGGCGATGGATGAGCTCGCTCTGATTCGCTCGGCCGAACCTGTGACCGGAGTTGTAACCGGCAGCGGGATGCACCAGTCCGAGGGCGGCGAGGACCTCGACAGATGGTGGATCAAGTACTCCTACGAGGTAAACGGCGACGCCTTCTCGGGAGAATACACAGACTACACGGACTGGCACGTCCCGGAACGCTATCGCAGCGCCGGCGCACCAGTGGCGCTCGAGTACGCGCGCGGTGACCCGTCGATCAGCCGGCCTCAGGGGACAGGCCGAGGCTCGCTTGCTTCGTGGATGGCGCTCAGATTGAGCGGCATCCTGATGATCATACTCGTCAGCCTGGTGTTCATCCTGGCCGGGTTCTTCATCTGCTTCTTCCAGTTCTTCCCGTTCCCGTCCGTTGCGGCATCCCTGCCGGCGCCGTAGCACGCCGATAGCCCACCAGCTCCGACCTGCACCATCGCGGTTGGGCGGTAACGCCGCCCCAAAGGTCGTGAGCCCCAAGGTCCCGTCGGACCGGCCCGGTTGCAGCACGGGAAGGTGAACGTCAACCGCCGTGCGAGCCCCGCTCAGGACCCTCAGCGAGCCGCAGCGAAGCCTTCTACGACCTTGCTCCGAAAGGCCCGCTGGTCGGCATTTTCGAGACAGTGGCACCATCCGGGCACGAATTTCTCAGGTAGTAAACGGAAAGCTGCCCCCGTTCGGGGGCCCATCAGGTTCGGACCGTGGCTATTTCGCGTTGGCGGCCGGCTGCTTGATGTAGAAGGTCATGCTTTGCATGGCGATGACCGGGTCGATGTGGCGGATGCTCACGTCGTGGGGGACGTGGGGGGTCATCGGCGCGTAGTTGAGGATCGCGCGGATGCCGGCGTTGATGAGCTGGTCGACGACCTGCTGCGCGGCGGCAGCGGGCACGGCGACGATGCCGATGTCGACGTGCGAGCTGCGGAGGAAGGGATCGAGCTCGCTCACGTCACGGACGGTGAGGCCGCCGATCTGCCGGCCGACCATGGGCGCACTGGCGTCGAAGGCGGCGACGATCTGGAAGCCCTGGGGGCCGAAGCCGTCGTACTCGACGATCGCCTGGCCGAGACGGCCGACGCCGACGACGCAGACGCGCCACTGGCGGTCGAGGCCGAGGATCTCACGGAGCTTGGCGAGGAGGCCCGGGACGTTGTAGCCGCGGCCCTGCTTGCCGAAGCGGCCGAAGTAGCTGAGGTCCTTCCGGATCTGCGCGGGGGTAACATCGAGCGCTTCGCCGAGGGCCTGGGAGCTGACGACACTTTCGCCGCCTTCCGCAAGGGCGGCGAGGGCGCGGGCGTACACGGGGAGCCGGTTGATCACGACCTCGGGGATCTCGAGAGACATTCGACTGTCCACCGTTCCCGGTTGTGAAATCCGTAACACACGCACGATAGCACCGGCCTCTTGAGGGGGTCAATGTTGCCCTGATTACTCGCCGGTGCTTTGTCTATGGATGTTGGACCGGTGGCGCGAGGGCCCGCACGAGCGCGCCGGCGACCGCC
>JAKAHF010000474.1 GCA_021815245.1 Actinomycetes bacterium | reverse complement strand
GAGCAGTGTCGTCTTGCCTGAGCCGGAGCGGCCGGTGATGACCAGGAACTCCCCCGCGTCGACCTCGAGGTCGACGCGGTCGACCGCCGCCACGCACAGGCTGCCGCGGGTGGGCGAGTAGGTCTTGGAGGCCGTGCGCAGCGAGATCACCGCGTCACTCCCTCATGGCCATTGCCGGATCCTGGCGGCTGATGCGCCACGCGGGCACGAAGGCCGCGAGCGCGACGCCCAGCATGGCGAAGACGAGACCGGCGATCACCAGTGTGACGAGCGTCGGCATGTTGGGGAACAGGAACGGGAAGCCCGCCGACGTCATGATGAGTTGGCGGAAGAGGGAGATGCCGAAGGCCGCGAGAGCGATACCCGCGAGAGCGCCGTAGTTCGCCAGGATGAGGGCCTCGGCGAGCAGCGTCGTGAGGACGGCCACGCGGGGGGCGCCGAGGGCACGGAGGACACCGATCTCGCGCCGGCGTTCGTGCACGGCCATCGAGAAGACCAGGCCGACGACGACCAGCGAGAGGACGAGGGTGAGTCCAAGGACCACGAGCATGCCCCCCACGAGGCCGGTCATCTGTGCGCGGAAGGAACCGAAGAGCGCCGCGTTGCCGATCGCCGTCACTCCCGGCACCTGTTGCTCGATCTCGGCGGCGACCTGGTCGCGTACCGCGCCGGGGGCGAGCTTGACCATGACGACCGAGATGCTGTCCGCGGGAACGACCAACGGTCGTTCAGCTTGGGTGGCCGACAGGCGGGCCACTTCCCGCGCGGTCGCGAAGGTGAGGAAGATCGATTGGTCGAGATTCGTGCCTGTGGGTTCCAGGTTGGCCTTCACTTGAAGCGTCGACCCGTACAACTTGATCCCCTGTTCGGGGGGCGCGACCACGAGTGAGCCTCCCAGCACCTCTCCCTCGCCCAGGCCGGAGTCGAGTCGAGCTTCGAGCCAGGGGCCGATGGTGAAATCCGACGCTGGATCGTACGCGACCACGAACATGTCCGCGGCCGAGCAGCAGCTCGCTCCGCTGAGCGACGCCAGGAAGAGCTGGGGTGACGCGGCCTGCACACCCACGACCGCGCTCACCCTGGCCAGGTTCTTGGCCGGCATCCACGCCGTCGTCGGAGTGCCCATGAGGAGCGCCGTCTCGACCTTGCTCTCGGTTCCTTTGGGGACCACCACGATGTCGGCTCCCATCCGATCGGCCGCCCGGCGCATGCTGGTGCTCGCCCCTTGGACGATCAGGACCGTGGAGAGCGCGAGGCCGGCCATCAGCAGGGCGCAGAGGAAGATCACCGAACTCCGGAACGGACTGCGCGAGATGTTCTTGAGTGCAAGCGCAAGGAAGGTCATGGTGGAGTCTCTCAGGCGGTGGACTCTCGCCTCTGTTCACCCAAGGTCAGGACGATCGCGCTCAACACCATCACCAGTCCACCCGCCAACTGCATCGTTGGCTTCAGCACCTCGTTGCATATCGCCGCGGCCGACCCGCACGTCCCGACCAGGGTGGGCACCGCCACGGTGACGGCACCCAACACGATGCCCATGACTCCCAGCATCCGGTTGGTCTCTCTGCGCCGCGAGAAAAGGAAGAGCAGGCCGAGGACCCCCAGGGGGATGGCCATACCTATGGCCGCCTTGGCCGAGTAGAAGCACCGCATGGGGACCTTCCGGCCCATGGAGGTCGCGGCGCCCGTGGAACCAGACGCGCCCCCGCCGAGCATGGTCTCGCCATCATCTGGGCCGGTGCTCATTGCGTCCATGCCCCTAACGTACAGGTAGAGGTCACGAGAAGCGCAGTTGTAGAAGAACGGGATGATACCGACGACCAGTGCGAGGATGACGATGGCGACTCCGATGGCTCGTTGTGCGGTGACCATCCACCCTCCTTCGTGCGGCCGGACGGCTCCCGACGCCGCCATGATGTACTCGGACGTTGTGAGGGTACACGTCGCGGAAGCCGTTGGCCAGATGCCCACACCTTCTTCGCGCTCCGCGCGTGCCGGGCTCTCGACGGGGGTATGAGGCTGACGCCACGCTCTGGGCGGGATCGGTTCGAGCCGCCCGTACAGGGAAGGTCGGGGAGGATGGTGGGGCCGTTGTCGCGATGGAAGATCGTGCCCTTTTCGGGGCGGCACCGATGGGGTGTCTTCGGGTTCGCGGTTCTTGCCGTGGGCTGCGTCGTGGCCGTTCTCGCGTTCGGTGCCGCGCCGGCGTGGGCGCACGCCAACCTCCTTCACAGTGAGCTGCGGGGCGGCACCCCCGGGGGACGGCCGACGGAACTGGCCCTCACGTTCAGCGAGGACCTCGACCCCGCCTTCAGCACGGTGCAGATCTTGGATGTTCACGGGGTGGTGGTGGATCCGGGACCGGGGTCGATCGATCCCACCGATCCCGCGGTGCTCACCATCTCGATCGCGCACCTTCCCGTGGGCTCGTACGTGGCCGCGACCCGTGTCCGATCGTCCGACGGCCACTTCGTCGAGTACCGCGTGCCCATCCAGATCGGCCTGGGGACCAGCGCCATCGTCGGCCTGCCCCCGCTCGGTGCGGCCGACCCCGCGGGGGGGTGGCCGCCCCCGGCCGAGACCGTGCTGCGGTGGCTGAGTCTGCTCGGCGCGGCGCTCTCCGGAGGAGCGGTGACGTTCGCGCTGGCCGTCTGGCGGCCGGGGGAAGGGGAGAACCCCGCCGCCGATGATCGACTTGCGGCCTGGATGCGCCGGTTCCTGCTCGTCGGTGCGTCGGCGGTCGTCGCCGGTTCGTGCCTGTTGGTCGTCGAGCAGGCCGCGACGGGGGCGGGCGTCCACTGGTGGAACGTCGTCGGGCGGCCGCTCAGCGATGAGCTGAGCGGCCACGCGGGCCGCGTCTTTGCGGTGAGGGCACTCCTGGCTCTGGTCCTGGTCGCCGTTGGATGGTCGCTGCCGGTCGGCTCGACGCCGCGGCGCGTGCCCCTGGCCTTCGCCGGGGTGGTCTCGACTCTCATGCTCGCTACCTTCAGCTTGGGAGGTCACGCTCCTGAGGTGGTGGTCCAGCCGGGTGTGGCCGTCGCGTTGGACTACGTTCACATGGTGGCCATGGTGGCCTGGTTGGGTGGACTCCCGCTCCTCGCCGTCGCCGTGCGCATGGCCCGCCAAGACCGCGCGCTCGGACGGTGGGTGTCGCCCTTGGTGCGCCGGTTCTCCGAGCTCGCACTCGCCTGTGTGATCTATCTGGGCGTCAGCGGAGTGTACGCGTACAGCTTGGAAGTCCACGGCCTGGCGCCGCTGGCGGGTACAACGTACGGCCGTGTGCTGCTGGTGAAGCTGGTGTTGTATGCGGTGCTCGTCGCCCTGGGC
>JAKAHF010000473.1 GCA_021815245.1 Actinomycetes bacterium | reverse complement strand
CGCCGTCCGAGCGGCCTCAGCAGCCTGTTCGGCGGCCGTTAACATCGTCTCGAGGTCGCCTACGTGAGCTTGGCCGCTCAATCGCTCGAGCTCCGCGACGCAAGCCGCCACGACGTCGGTGGCACCGGGGAGCTGCAGGTCGGCGATCGCCCCAGGTTCCTGACGGATCGAGCGTTCCTCAGCCTGAGCCACCACAAGGTCGCTCATGGCCCGCGCGACCGCGTCGTGAACGTCGGCGTAGGCCGCTCGCGCCGATGCAGCGAGCGCCCTGACGGTTGTCAACTCGTCATCAGAGACCTCAGAATGACCCGCCCTTGCCGGCGCCGGATGATCGGTAGCACCGCATACCGGACATGGCGACCCGGGCTCGAGCGTGGCGGCGAGCGCCACCGCCCTCCCGGCCCTCCACCTGTCTTCGACCGCGGCCGACTCGCTATCTGACTCTCTGACGGCCTCGAGGGCGTCGGCCTCAGCCGCCAGAAGGCGCATGTGCCGCTCTTCGGCCGCTTCGACGACATCTTGAGCGGCGATCAGACGTCTGCAACGGTCCTCGTGCAGTTTCGCCGTCTCGAAGCGCGCACGGGCACTATCGACTTCGAGCGCTGCCGCCCTAGCGGCGGTCAGTTGTTGCCGCAGTTCGTCGACGCGCCGCTCCGCGCGTGCCTGCGCTTCGGCGGCGATCTCTTCCTTGCTTCGGATCGACACCGACCGGGAGCGCACCACGTCAAGCTCGGCCTGGGCCGTCTTCCACGCCTCGAGGGCAACGAAGAGGCCTTGCAGCCGAATGACAGTCTGTGTGGCGGCGTCGCGGGCGGTGGCACGCCCCTCTTCGACACTCAACGCCTCCGACGCTGCCGACTCGGCGCACCGCGCGTCGGCCAGGGCCTGCTCAGAGTCAGATCTCGCACGCGTCGCGGCCGCAGTTCGACGCTTGGCCTCCTCGAGGCGGACGAACACGGGATGCACCTTGTCCGCACGGAGAGCGTCCTCGAGAGTAGAGCGCATCAGGTCGATCTCGGTCGCTCTGGCCGTCAACCGCTGGAGTTCGGCGCGCGCCCCTTCGAGCGCTTTGCGCGCCTCATCGGCCTTCTCTGCGACGGCCAGGTCCTCATCGGCCGCCGACGATACGGCCTCCGCCGCCAAAGTCTGGGCAGAGGCCGATCGCGACTGAGAGGCCGCGGCTTCGACCAGTGCCGAGAGTTGCGCATCATCGGCGGCGTCGACCAATCCCAACTGAGCATCTCGTTGGGCGCGCAGTTCGTCCATCTGCTTGCGCACCGTCTTGGCTCGATCGGCCAAGGCGTCTTCGAGTTGCCTGAATCGCGCGGTCTTGAAGAGCTGCCGCAAGATCTCCTCGCGTTTGTCGGACGTAGCCGAGAGCAGCTCCCTGAACCTGCCTTGCGGCAGAACGACGACCTGGCGGAATTGCTCACAGGAGAACCCGAGATGCTGCTTGATGAGCGCGTTCGCCTCGGTGATCTTGGTGGTGAGCAGCTTGCCCTCCTGCCCGTCTGAGCAACCGGAGCGGTCCCACAAAGCGGCTTCGGCCGGCTTGGCGACCACCGAGCCCCTCGCTCCGGTCAGCTCTTGGGCGGGGCGACGACGCACCCTGTAGTTCTTGGCGCCCAACGAGAAATCAAAGGTTACCTCGGTGGCAAGGGTGTCGGGCGCCGATTCGCACCGCATCTGCGAAGCCCGCCGCTCGCCCCCGCTCGTATCGTCATAGAGAGCGAAGACCATCGCATCGAGGATGGTCGTCTTGCCGGAACCGGTGTCGCCATGTATGAGAAACACCCGATTGGGTCCAAGCTCGGTGAAGTCGACGGTCTCTTGCTCGCGGTAGGGCCCGAAGGCCTGCATCGTCAGACGAAGCGGCCTCACGGAGTCACGGCCTCGCGCTCGCGGCGTTCGAGCTCGTTGAGAACTGCCGCGACTTCACCCGATTGTGCCGCGTTCACCGGGCGCCCGACGACATCGAGGAAGAAATCTTCAAAGAGCTCGCCCGTTCCGCGCGTCTTGATGCCGGAGCTGCCGGCAGCGGGGCCCAGGATCGCCCGTTCGGTCTCTTCTCTCCGCAGGGACAGAAGGAACGGGAACTTCTTGCGCAAGCGATCGACGGGGTTCAGGATCGGCTCGGCGTCGGTCAGGATCACCTCCACGTAGGCCTCAGACAACATGTCGTCGATGTCGCGCGCGACAAGATCGGCAAACGCCCCGCGCACCCGCAGCACGTCTCGCCTGATGGGCAGCGCCGCCTCCTCGGTGGTGAAGTGGCCGTGCCGATCGAGCTCCACCAAGGTGACCGATTTCTTGTGCTCGGTCTCACTGAAGGAGTACTTCAGTAGCGACCCCGAATAGCGGATGCGATCGGACCCGGCGGTCTGTCTCTCGTGCAGATGGCCGAGAGCGACGTAGTCGAAGCCGGCGAACAGGGAGGAGCTGACGGCGGCCGACCCACCTACGGTCAGCTCGCGTTCGGATTCGCACTGCCTGCACCCCGTGACGAAGGCGTGCCCCACGATGACGTCGCGAACTCCGCCGCCGGTCTCACGGCTGATGCTGTCGAGCTGCGCAGCCACCACCTCTTCGTGCGTGTGGATGTCGTCACGCTGCAGGTCGTCGCGGGCGCTTTCGGGATCGGTGTAGGCAACCGGCCAGAACCGCACCTGCGTGCCGTCTCGCCCGGTGACCTCGGCCGGCCGCACCTGGCGCCCGACGCGCCCGACGACATGCACGCCGCTGCGACGGGCCAGCTCACTGAGATACTCGAGACGCGGAGCACTGTCATGGTTGCCGGCGATCACGACCACCGCGATGCCCAGGTCAAGGGCCAACGACGCGATGACGCTGTCGAGCAGCCGAACAGCATCAGGCGGCGGAACGGCCCGATCGAAGACGTCGCCCGCGATGACGAGCGCGTCGACCTCCGATGCCTGCGCCAGCCGGACGAGCCCATCAAGGGCGAATCGCTGGTCGTCGGTCAAATGGAGGCCGTGAAAGAGACGACCGAGGTGCCAATCTGCCGTATGGATGAAGCGCACCGAACCTCCCGCGATGAGTCGCGTTGCTCAGTTCATGCTAGCGCAGCGACCGGACGGGAGACAGCGGCAGAGACGATGTGAAGGCGAGCGAGGACAGTATCTGAACCCTCTCCAATGCGAGCGAAGCGAGCGAGGACACTCACTGAAGACGCCCCGATGCCAGCAAAGCGAGCGAGGACACTCACTGAAGACTCACGGTGAGCGGCGACTCACCGACCCCTACCGCGCGCGAGCGCGGGCCCGGCGTGAGTGACGGTGAGGGCGCGGCGCGGCGGCGTCTGTGCGAG
>JAKAHF010000472.1 GCA_021815245.1 Actinomycetes bacterium | reverse complement strand
GTCCAGTACGCGAAACGGATGGTTGGCCGGAAAATGTACCAGGGCGCCACCACGCACCTTCCGATCAAGATGAACCCGGCCGGAGTGATCCCCGTCATCTTTGCCATCGCCCTGCTCATCCTGCCCCAGACCCTGGCCTCTTACTGGAACAATGCCGTGCTGCACAACATCGCGGCGGCCATCGCCTTTGGCCAGCCGCTGAACCTGGTGCTGCAGTTCGGCCTGGTGGTCGCCTTCACGTTCTTCTACACCTTCATCGTGTTCAAGCCCGATGACGTGGCGGACAACCTGAAGAAGTACGGCGGCTTCATCCCGGGCATCCGCCCGGGCAAGCCGACCGCCGAGTACCTGACCCGGGTCGCCTCCCGGCTGGTCGTGATGGGTGCCCTGTTCCTCGGTATCATCGCCATCATGCCGACCTTGATGGTCGGACTGACCAACATCCCCAACATCTACTTCGGCGGCACGGCGCTTCTGATCGTGGTGATGGTCACGGTGGAGACGATCAAGCAGATCCAGGCCCAGTTGGTCATGCGCAACTACCAGGGGTTCTTGCGATGAACGAAAAGACCATCATCCTGCTCGGGCCGCCCGGCGCCGGCAAGGGTACACAGGCGGCTCGACTGGCGAGCGAGTGCGGCTGGCCGCACATCTCGACCGGAGACATCCTTAGGGCGGCGGTGGCGGCCGACGGCCCGCTCGGCCGGGCGGCCAAGGGGTACATGGACCGCGGCGAGTATGTGCCAGACCCCTTGATCATCGACCTGATCAGAGAGCGGATGGCCGCGGCCGATGCCAAGGGAGGCGTCTTCCTAGACGGTTTTCCGCGCACGCCGCCTCAGGCCGAGATGCTGGATGAGCTCTTGGTCGAACTGGGCCGCAGTCCGGCCGAGGCGGTGCTGGTCGAGGTGCCGAGAGACGAGCTGATCTCCCGGCTCAGCGGGCGGCTGACCTGCGAGAGATGCCAGCACATCTATCACCTGGTCAGCGACCCCCCGCGGGTGAGCGGCATCTGCGACGCCTGTGGCGGCAAGCTGGTCCAGCGCAGCGACGATGCGCCCGGGACGGTGGTCCGGCGGCTTGAGGTCTACGATGAGAAAACCGCCCCCTTGATCGCCTTCTATGAGGAGGGCAAGCGACTTTCGGCCGTGGACGGAATCGGCAGCCAGGACCAGGTCTCGGGTCGCCTGAAGGAGGCGATCGGATGGTCGTGATCAAGCGCTCGGACGAGCTCGCCACCATGCGCCAGGCCGGTCGACTGGCCGCCGAAGTCAGAGAGTCCCTGCGCCAGGCCGTGCGGCCGGGGATCAGCCTGCTTGAGCTCGACCGTCTGGCCGAGCAAGAGATCCTGGAGAAGGGCGCCATCCCATCCTTCATGGGCTACGAGGGCTTTCCGGCCAACATCTGCGCCAGCGTCAACGAGGAGGTCGTGCACGGCATTCCGACCGATCGCCGTCTTGCGGACGGAGACATCGTGTCGCTCGACCTCGGCGTGATCTGGGACGGCTGGCACAGCGACACCGCCACCACGGTGGCCGTCGGCGAGGTGCGGCCGGAGGTCGCCCGCCTGATGCAGGTGACCGAGGAGTCCTTGCGCCGTGCCATCCGCCAGGCCGTGCCCGGAAACCACCTGTCTGACATCTCGAACGCCGTGGAGGAGACGGTGCGGGCCCATGGCTACGGCATCGTGAGAGAGCTGGCCGGACACGGCATCGGCCGCGAGATGCACGAGGATCCGATGGTGGTCAACTACGGACCCCCCGGCCAGGGCCTGGTGCTGCGCGAGGGGATGACGCTCGCCATCGAGCCGATGATCAATCTCGGCAAGGCCGAGATTGAGATCGACGCCAACGGGTGGACCATCCGAACCCGGGACCATCGCCCGTCGGCGCACTTCGAACACACGGTGGCGGTGGCCGATGAACCGACCGTGCTGACGGTGGTGTAAGATGGCAAAAGTGCCTGCCGACGGCGATCTGGTAAGGTCCAGGCGGGGACGTGACCGCGACCAGCTGTTCTTGGTGGTCGGTCACAGCGAACTGCGGTGCCTGATCGCCGACGGCAGGCTCCACCCGGTGGAGCGTCCCAAGCCCAAGAACGCCCGTCATCTCGAGGTGGTAGACGCGACCACCGAGCGGCTGCAAGAGTGGCGAGCGAAATCTTACCGGCCGGACGACCACGAGCTCACACGGGAGCTAGAGGCCATCGAAGCCCAGGTCAGCGGGAGAGGAGGTGCGGAGGATGCCCAAGGAGGACACGATCGAGGTGGAGGGGCGAGTGGTTGAGCCATTGCCCAACGCCATGTTCCGCGTTGAGCTGGACAATGGCCACAAGGTCCTGGCCCACATCTCGGGCAAGCTCCGGATGCACTTCATTCGCATCCTGCCCGGCGACCGGGTGACGATCGAGCTTTCCCCGTACGACCTGACCCGGGGCCGCATCACGTATCGGTTGAGATGAGGTGGAGGGACAGTCATGAAGGTTCGGCCGTCAGTCAAGAAGATGTGTGAGAAGTGCAAGATCGTGCGCCGTCAGGGCCGGGTCTTTGTCATCTGTGAGAACCCCAAGCACAAGCAGGCCCAGGGATAAGGAGGGAGCATATGGCACGTATCGCAGGCGTCGACCTGCCTAGGGAGAAGCGGATTGAAGCGGCGCTGCCGTACATTTTCGGCATTGGTCCGAGCCTGGCCAAGAAGATCCTGGCCGACACCGATGTCGATCCCAGCATTCGGGTGCGGGATCTGACCGAGGACCAGGTGACCCGGCTGCGCGACGCCGTGGAGAAGGGGTACCGGGTGGAAGGGGATCTGCAGCGCAGCACGGCGATGAACATCCGCCGGCTGGTGGAGATCTCGTCCTACCGGGGCGTCCGCCATCGGCGGGGCCTGCCGGTGCACGGACAGAGGACGCACACCAACGCCCGCACCCGCAAGGGCCCCCGCCGCACTGTCGGGGTCAAGCGGAAGAAGGTATGACCAGGGTGATGCGAGCGACCGCAGAGAGGGGGCCCCTTCGTGCCTAAGAGGACCGGGACTCGTCCCAAGCGGCGTGAGCGCCGGCATGTGGAGCGTGGCATCGCCCACGTGAAGAGCACCTTCAACAACACGCTCGTGACCATCACCGACCCGACCGGAAACTCGCTGGCCTGGGCCTCTTCGGGGATGCAGGGCTTCAAGGGATCGAGAAAGTCGACCCCCTTTGCAGCCCAGGTGGCTGCCGAGGCGGCCGCCAAGCAGGCGATGGATCAGGGGATGCGCGAGGTCGAGGTTTGGGTGAAGGGTCCAGGCGCCGGACGTGAAGCGGCGATCCGCTCCTTGCAGACGGCTGGGC
>JAKAHF010000471.1 GCA_021815245.1 Actinomycetes bacterium | reverse complement strand
GGTTGCCGTAGACGTTCTTCTTCAGCTCGCGGGCCGCGTCGAACATCTCCTCGAGCAGCGCGGGGTCGGTCACCGAGAGGAGGGCGGCCATCTCGTCGAGGTCGAGCCGCTCCATGCGCATGGACTTCGCGATGATAGGCCTGACTTCCTCGGCCTCAGCGGGGGATCGGCGCAGCAACTCCTCGATGCGCTCGGCGGGGATGAAGTCGGTCAGACCTTCACTGCATACCTTGGGCAACATGTTCAGCTCCTGGGACTGAGGACTTGGCCAACAGTGACCGCACCTGAACTCCCGGGAGTTTGCCCAATTTGCCCGTAAGCGCGCTGACGCGCTCGACAGTGGTGTCGACAACGAGGGTGATGATGTTCACGCCTCGTTCTTTGTAGGGAAGCCCGAACCGCCCGATGATGTCGTCGCCGAAATGCGTGAGCAAATCATTGAGTTCTTCAACCGGCGCAACATGCCGTTCCAGAAGTATGGAAACTGTGCCGAGCCTCTTTTCCACCGGACAAACTCCCGTGAATCAGATGTCGTCGTGAATGATACCTCTGTAGTGTACATGACTTGCCCCGGCGGGGGAAGGGGGAGGCATGAGGGGGATTTGCCCAAATGCCCGCCCATGCGACGATGCGGTCGGCTGGTCGCTTAACTGGCCATGAGCCGGCATATACTGTCTGCGTAGCGCATCTGGGTTTGGCGCGGGGGGGCCGGATTCTTCGTGGCACGACCATTCCTTCTCCCGCCGACGTGGACTATTCTGGCAAGGTGGCGCTTGCTCGGTGGAGCCACGCAGACTAGACAGTGGTTGTTAGCCAGACGGGGGAAACGAGGCAAGATGTCGAGTCACGATCCACTGAAGTTCGCATCTGGACTAGGAGCCAAACTAGCCACTCGAAGCCGGCACGTCTGTGTTCTGCTGGGGGCAGGAGTTGGAGCCTCCTGTGGGCTTCCGGATGTTGCCGCGCTGCAGGCTAGCCTTCTCGACTCATTGACCGAACCGAACAAGGGCGCCTTTGAGGTTCAGCTTGCCGGTCGGAGTGTCGAAGAGGCGCTCAGCCGGCTGCGTCGTATCGCCGCGCTTCTTGCTGATGAACAGACCATCGACGGCTTGACAGGTGCCCAGGCCGTTGCACTCGACCGTGAAGTGTGCCACTTAATCGTCAACGCGCTGTCGCTTGACAAGGCCGACCTTAAACCGGTCGAGCTCTTCGCCGCATGGGTCGCTCGGGCTGAGTATCACTTCCCGCTTGAGATCTTCACAGTGAACTACGACCTGCTTCTCGAATCCGCCCTCGAATCCCGCGGAGTGCCCTATTTCGACGGCTTCGTCGGAAACCTAGAAGGTAGTTTTCGTAGCGAGCTAGTGGAGGCCAATCCCGGCGAACGCGAGTGGATTCCCGCCTTCTTTGCGCGGCTCTGGAAGCTCCATGGATCGGTGAACTGGGCTCGCAGAGAAGATCACCACATTGTTCGCATGGGATACGCCGTTCCAGAGGGCAAGGCTGCCGCAATCTACCCGTCGGACATGAAGTACGAGGAGTCCCGCAGGGTCCCGTTCGTGGTTCTGGCTGACAGGTTTCGGCGATCAGTACACCAGCAGGAGACCCTTTTGCTGGCTTCCGGGTATTCGTTCGGCGATAGTCATCTGGACGAGGTCGTTTTCGAGGCAGCTGCACGATGCGAGCGTTCCGAAACCATCGCCTTCTGTTACGGCGAGATTCCCGAGCATCTGGCCGAGCGGGCCCTGGCAACTCCGAATCTCCAAGTCGCGTGCCCGACCGAGGCCATCATAGGTGGAGTTCGTGCAGAGTGGGGGAAGCCAGAGGATTCTCTGCCCGGCCTATGGCAAGACGATCGCTTCGCACTAGGGGACTTCCGCAACCTGGCCGCATACCTGGCACGCAGCACAGCCGGTTCCCGCGCTGCTGACCAGCTCGTGGACGAGCTCATCGCTGCGATGGGGCACGCCGTTGCTGAGCAAGAAGGCGGGCCTGCAGATGTCTGAGCGGGAGCCGACCTGTATCGGGCGCGTCCGTCATGTACTGGGCGCAACCGTGACGGTTGCCCTAGACCCCGACCTCGCCGGTATCGCCCCCATCTATCAAGGCAAGCTTCAGCCGGTCGGTCAGATCGGATCACTTGTCAGAATCCCCCAAGGCCTCGTTGATCTGGTTGCCACCGTAACCCTAGTGGGCATCGCTGAACTGGCTGGGCCGATCGCTCCGGCAGATACCTCACAATGTGATGAGCGCTGGCTTCAAGTACAGTTGCTCGGCGAGATTGACCGGGGAACTGGACGGTTCCAGCGAGGCATCGGATCGTATCCTGGCCTTGACGACCCAGTTCACTTCGCGACACCCGACCAGCTCGCGTCCGTGTTTCCTCAACCAGACGGCACGCATGTACGGGTCGGTTGCCTTGCTGCCGCCGATGATGTGCCTGTCGCACTGGATGCATCGCGTCTGGTGGTGAGGCACGCCGCCGTCGTCGGATCAACCGGATCCGGCAAGACGAGCGCAGTTACATCCATTCTTCAGAACTTCGTGAAGGGCGGCTGGACTGCCGCCAATATCGTAGTAATCGATCCTCACGGCGAGTACGCGGCCGCGATGGGGGACTACGCAAGCGTACGCAGTGTGCTCCTTGATGGCGATGAGGGGCTCCGGGTGCCCTACTGGGCGCTCCCATCAAGCGACATCCTGCGAGTCTTCGCAGGTACGACCGGAGGGGCAACGTTCGCGAACCGCTTTGCGGAGCTCGTGACCGTGTCTCGTCGCGAGTTTGTGGAGGCCTCGACCTGGCTAGCACTCGACCCAGGCTCCATCACCGCCGACACGCCGGTGCCGTTTGATCTCCGTGCCGTGTGGCATGCTCTTGACTCGGAGAATCGCGAGACACGAACTGACAAGAACGACCCATCGACAAGATGCCTAGAAGACCCAGGCGACGCCAACGCTCTGCAGCCTGCGCGCTTCACGGGCTACGGCCCCGGCGGTCAACCTCCGCACAAGGCGCCTAACTACGGTCTCCACGGTACAACGCCGAACCTGCTCCGACTCGGTCTGCTCGATCCGCAGTTGCGATTCCTGCAAGAGCCCATCGGTACTGCTGCTGGGCCTGATCCACTGGTCGGCGTCGTCCAGCAGTGGCTTGGCGGTGCCAAGCCAATCTCCGTGCTCGACTTCAGCGGCGTGCCGTCAACTGCGACTGAGATGGCCATCGGGGTCGTTCTGAGCCTTCTGTTTGAAGTCTGTCTGAGAACGGATCCGGCGGGACCCGGCGTGGGTAGACCAAGTCCAGTCCTCGTTGTTCTTGAGGAAGCGCATCGCTATCTA
>JAKAHF010000470.1 GCA_021815245.1 Actinomycetes bacterium | reverse complement strand
TCTTTGCACCCTGCTCATTCGCGAGCATCGCCACTCCGTACCGGCGCCGCGAAAGCAGGCTGCCGCGGCCTGACAGCGAAGCGGTGACGCCCGCAATCGGGGCGGTCCGACGGCGACGGTGCGATAGAATCGACGTCGGTGATGAGTACGCGACGCGTTCTTCCCCGCGTTTTCTACGGCTGGTACGTGCTGGCCGCGTCGTTCGTCATCCTCTTCCTCAATACCGGCGGGCGCTACATCGTCGGCATCCTCGTCAAACCGGTGGCGACCGAGTTCGACTGGAGCCGCGGGTCGATCTCGCTGGTCATCTTCCTCAACATGGCGGTCTACGCGTTCTCCGTGCTCGTGACGGGGCGGCTGTACGACCGGTACGGCGCCAAGTGGGTCGTGGTGGGGTCGACGCTGCTGTTCTCCGCCGGCTACGCCCTCATGGCCACCATGCACTCGTTCGGAGAGTTCTTGCTGTACTACGGAATTCTCAACGCGGCCGGAACCGGGGGCACGGCCGTGCCCTTGTTTGGGTCGGTCATCGGCCATTGGTTCAAGAAACGCCGGGGCCTGGCGGTCAGCCTCGCCCTGGCGGGCAGTTGCCTGGGTCAATTCTTCCTGTTGCCGGTCTTCTCCGACATGATCGACACGTCGGGCTGGCGCATCACCCTCGTGTGGGTCGCGGGTCTGTCGGTGGGGCTCAACATCATCCTTTCCTTCTGGGTCTTGAGGCGTAGCCCCGACAGCGTGGCCGAACCCGAGAAGGTCGTTGCCCCGGTGCTCCCAAGGCCGCGGGAGGAAGCGGTGCCGGCGGCAACACCGCGCGACCTCAGCCTGCGCGATGCCATGCAGTCGCGCTCGCTCTGGCTCTACACGGTAGCCATGTTCATGTGCGGAGGCGCCGACATGCTCGTGGGAACCCACCTCGCGCCCATGGCCACCGACAACGGCCTCTCCAACGAAACGGCCGCCAGCATGCTCGCCTGGATCGGCCTACTCAGCCTGGTGGGCATCCTCCTCGCCGGTCCGGCGGCCGACGCGATCGGCAACAAGCTGCCCATCGCCATCACCTTCGCCCTGAGGGTCGTGCTCTTCGTCCTGTTGATCGAGATGAAAGGCGCTCTGCCCTTCTGGGTCTTCTCGCTCGGTTTCGGCCTCACGCTGCTCGTCACCGCCCCCCTTACGGCCACCCTCGTGGGCGCCCTGTACGGAACCACCCACATCGGCTTCATCTCGGGATTCATCTCCACCGTGCACATGATCGGCGGCGGCATGTGGGCCTACATCGGTGGAGTCATCTACGACAGCACGGGGAACTACGACCTCGCCCTGCTGCTCTCGGCGGTTTCGGCGGGAGTGGCCCTGGTCTGCACGCTCTTGATCAGGGAGGTGCGGCACGTGGCACCGGTCTCTCAACTTGACGCTCCGCCGGGCGTGTGAGACAAAGAGCGATTGACTCGGCCGGCACACCGCTTGCCGTCTCGCCCCCGCAGTACCAAGAGAGAGGAACAGTCATGACCGGCAGCCCCGACGCGATGCCGCCCGCACGCGTCAACCAAGACCAGGCGACCCCCGCGGACCAAACTCAGCAAGAACGCCAGGACTTCCTGCGTGAGCTGGTCCAGCAGGACCTGGCTTCGGGCCGCATGAGTGAGGTCGTGACCCGCTTTCCGCCGGAGCCCAATGGCTACCTGCACATCGGCCACGCCAAGTCGATCTGTCTCAACTTCGGCATCGCCCGCCAGTTCAACGGGCGCTGCAATCTGCGCATGGACGACACCAACCCCACCAAAGAAGACGTGGAGTATGTCGACTCCATCACCGCAGACGTGAAGTGGCTCATCGACGGCTGGGCCGACGACCGCCTCTGCTTCAAGAGCCTCGGCGAGGAGCCCAAGGCCGGCCCGGTGAACGGCGTCGACGACTTCTTTATGCCGCCGGTGAAAGTAGCCGGGGCGCCCGCCGGGTCGGTCGAGCCCTTCTACGCCTCCGACTACTTCGAGCCGCTCTACCAGTACGCCCTGCAGCTCATCAAGAAGGGCAAGGCCTACGTCTGCGACCACACGCCGCAAGAGGTCGACGAGATGCGCGGCGCGCCCGACAGACCCGGCAAGCCGAGCAAGTACCGCGACCGTTCCATCGCCGAGAGCCTCGACCTGTTCGAGCGCATGCGCGCGGGCGAGTTCCCCGACGGCACCCGCACCCTGCGGGCCAAGATAGACATGGCCGCTCCCAACGTGTGGCTGCGCGACCCGATCATGTACCGCATCCGGCATGCGTCGCACCATCACACCGGCGACGCCTGGTGCATCTACCCCATGTACGACTTCGCCCACGGGTTGAGCGACTACGTGGAAGGCATCACTCACAGCATCTGCACCCTCGAGTTCGAGGTGCACCGGCCGCTCTACGAGTGGTTCCTCGAAGCCCTCGACCTGCCGCGCGTGCATCCGCGTCAGCGCGAGTTCGCCCGCCTCAACGTCACCTACACCATCATGAGCAAGCGCCGCCTCCTCCGCCTCGTGCAAGAAGGCAAGGTGAGCGGCTGGGACGATCCGCGCATGCCGACCATCTCGGGCATGCGGCGCCGCGGCTACCCGGCGGAAGCCATCCGCGATTTCTGCGACCGCATCGGTGTGGCCAAGCGCGAGAACATGGTGCAGTTGGCCCTGCTCGAGCACTGCGTGCGTGAGGACCTCAACAAGCGAGCGCCGCGCGCCATGGCCGTGTTGCGACCCCTCAAGGTGGTCATCGACAACTACCCCGAGGGCCAGGTGGAGCAGTTCGAGGCGGTCAACAATCCCGAGGACGAAACTGCCGGTACCCGCTTGGTGCCGTTCTCGAAGGTGCTCTACATCGAGCAGGACGACTTCCGCGAAGTGCCGCCGCCCAAGTACCACCGGCTGAGCCCCGGCAAGGAGGTACGCCTCCGTTCCGCTTACCTCATCACCTGCACGAGCCTGGTCAAAGACCCGCAGACCGGCGAGATCGTCGAGGTGCACGCCACCTACGACCCGGCCACCAAGGGCGGCAGCGCCCCCGACGGGCGCAAGGTCAAGTCGACCATCCACTGGGTGTCGGCGGCTCACGCGGTCGATGCCGAGGTGCGGCTCTACGACGTGCTGTTCACGGTCGAGAATCCCGACAACGTGCCCGAAGGCGAGGACTTCATCGACTACCTCAACCCCGACTCGCTGGAGAGCCTCCCGGGCTGCAAGTTGGAACCGTCGCTGGCCGGCGTCGCTCCGGGGGAGCGCGTGCAGTTCGAGCGGCTCGGCTACTTCTGTGCCGACCCCGAGGACAGCCGTCCGGGAGCGCCGGTCTTCAACCGCACGGTGACGCTGAAAGACAC
>JAKAHF010000469.1 GCA_021815245.1 Actinomycetes bacterium | reverse complement strand
CATCTCCATGTCGGACATGTATGACAACGCTGAGCGCCAAGAGGTGCTCGACTTCGTCGACTACGCCGCCGACACCACCGCGATCATCACCCTCGCGGGCAATCCCAAGAAGATCACCGACCTCGCCTCTCTGGCCGGCCTCGTCGTCGGTTGCGAGAAGGGCACCACCCAGGCGGATATGCTGGAGGAACTCAACGCCAGCGGCGAGGTCAAGATGACCATCAAGCAGTTCCCCGGTCAGGCGGATGCACTTCTGGCCCTGCAGGCCGGCACCATCGACTGTGACGTGACCGACCGCTCCACCGCCTTCTACAACGCCGAGACCACCGAGAAGAACGGCGAGAAGGTCTTCGAGCTTGCGGTCGACCCGCAGAATCCGGACGGCTACTATCCCACCCCGGTGGGCATGGGCGTCCTGAAAGCCAACACGCAGCTGCGTGATGCGCTTCAGAAGGCTCTGCAGGCCCTCATCGACGACGGCACGCTCGCCAAGATTGCGGCTCACTGGGGCCCGGTCGCGGTGACCTCCGCCCAGATCAACCAGGGCAAGTAGTCCGGCAGTTTCGTGGCACCCGCTGATCCAGATCCTGGAATCCAGCCGGCCGCGGTGAACAACCGCGGCCGCAGCGGGGACCCATCACGACCTGAGGCGATCAAAGCGATCCCGATCAAGCATTGGGGTCGCTTGGTCGCCTCGGTCATCATCCTCATCATCTTCGTGGCGCTGGGCTACTCCTTCATCAAGAACCCCAACGTCGAGTGGCCCACCATCAAGGACTACCTCTTCAGGAGGCTGGTGCTTCGCGGGGTCTTGGTCACCATCGAACTCACGTTCATCGCCATGATCATCGGCGTGGTCGGCGGTACCCTGCTGGCGATCATGCGGATGTCCACCAATTACGTGCTCCGCTGGCTGTCTTGGCTGTACATCTGGTTCTTCCGGGGAACGCCGGTCTACGTGCAGATCCTGCTCTGGGGGAACATCGGCATCCTGTATCCACGGTTCTTCCTGGGCATCCCCTTCACGAGCTGGACATTCGCCGAAGTGAACTCCAGCAGGATCATCGGCGGCTTCGTGGCGGCCATCCTCGCCCTCGGCCTCAACGAAGCGGCCTATGCGGCCGAATTGGTCCGGGCGGGCATCATCTCGGTCGAGAAGGGACAGACAGAAGCCGCGCAGTCACTGGGCATGTCGCCCGTGCTCACCATGCGCCGGGTTGTGCTACCGCAGGCCATGCGAGTGATCATCCCTCCCATGGGCAACGAGACAATCTCCATGCTCAAGACCACCTCCCTCGTGGCCGTGATCGCCGGCGGCGACCTACTGACCAAGGTCTCCATCGCTTACTCGCAGAACTTCAAGATCTTCCCGCTGCTCATCGTGGCATGCATCTGGTACATCTTCCTCACCACGCTGTTCACCATCGGACAGCACTACCTGGAGGCCTACTTCGGTAGGGGATTCGGATCGAAAGAGGCGGAATCGGCCGAGAAGCGGGCGCTGAAGCGTCTGCAACAGAAGGGGGGTGACGTCAATGAGCCTGGGAATTTTTCGTGGCCGCGACGCTGAGTCGTCATCGCTTGATCAGGCCCAGTACTCGTCCTCCAGTCAGCCGATGGTCCGGGCAGAGAAGGTATGGAAATCGTTCGGGAAGCTCGACGTGCTCAAAGGCGTCGACTTTCTGGTGCAGCCGCGGCAGACGTTCGTATTGCTCGGTCCCTCGGGCGGCGGCAAATCGACCCTTCTGCGCTGCATCAATCACCTGGAGAAGATCGACGCCGGGCGCCTCTATGTCGACGGGGAGCTCATGGGCTATAGGGAACGCGGCCAGGCATTGCACGAGATGGGTCCCATTGACGTCTCCCGCCAGCGGTCCAAGATCGGCATGGTCTTCCAACGCTTCAACCTGTTCCCACACATGACCGCCATCGAGAACGTCATGGAGGCCCCCATACGGGTCAAGCACGTGAACAGGAAGCAGGCTGAGGCGGAGGCCGAGGCCTTGCTCATCCGGGTGGGGCTTCAAGAGAAGCTCGACGTCTATCCCGGGCAGCTGTCAGGCGGGCAGCAGCAGCGGGTGGCGCTGGCGCGGGCGTTGGCCATGAAGCCGAAACTTATGCTTTTCGACGAACCCACGTCCGCGCTGGACCCTGAGTTGGTGGGAGAAGTGCTCGACGTCATGAAGAACCTCGCCCACGAGGGCATGACCATGGTGGTCGTGACCCACGAGATCGGCTTCGCCAAAGAAGTGGCCGATGGTGTCGCCCTCATAGACGGCGGCGTGATCGTGGAGCAGGGCCCACCGGAAGAGGTCTTGGTCAATCCCCGGGAGGAGCGGACCAAGCTCTTCCTCTCGAAGGTGCTCTCCTAGGGGTTCTCTTCTAGGCCTTCCGGCTATTCCTTCGGGTCTACCTGACCTACGTCTTCGCTCACAGGCGGTTCGGTTTCCGGTCGATCCTTCTTGCGCTTCCAGCGCCACACCCCATAGCCAATGACGGCCACCACGAATACTCCCAGCACGATGTAGAAGATCTGGTTGTAGCGGCTGAATTGCTCCTGCAGCTTGGCCCAGGGATCCTCTCCCGCTGCCTTGCCCGCCGCGTAGCCCAGATAGGCGAGACCCGCGTTCCACGGCACCGACCCCAGAAGGGAATAGAACAAGAATTTCCCCACGTTCATCCTGGCGATGCCAGCGGGCAGCGAGATGAAGGTCCGCACTCCCGGCATCATGCGGGTGAAGAAGACCGTCAACTCCCCTCGGCGCTCGAACCAACGCTCGGCCTTGTCCAGGTGGTGCGGAGAGACGAGGACATAGCGGCCGTACTTGAGAAAGAGGGCCCGTCCGCCGGACCGTCCCACCACATAGGCGATGCTGGAGCCCACCAGGTTGGCCGCGGTGGCCAGGACGATCACCGCCCACAAGTGAGTGTGACCCTGGGCAGCGAGGAACCCACCGTACGGCACCACGATCTCGCTGGGGATGGGAATGCAGGCGCTTTCGGCCACCATCGTGAGAAACACGATGAGGAGACCGTGATTCTCCAGCAGCGGGATCAACCAGTTCTGGAAGAAGCTCATGGGCGCGTATTCTAACAGGAGCGGTGTGAGTGGCGCGTAAGGTGGCAGTCAGCGAGTCGGCTGGGCGGCGCGGCGCGCCCGCTCCAAGGCCGCCGCCAAGACCTCGAGGGGATGGACGACTTTCCTGCCCGTTCCTGTCTCTATCTGAGAGCGGCAGGAAATGCCGCAGGCGGCGATCGTCCCGTCGTGCTCGTTCAAGCGCTCGAACAGCCCCCGGCCTATGGCCTGGGACAGCTCGGAGAACTCCTCCTTGTAGCCGAAC